>CAZNXI010000125.1:0-9118 GCA_964577005.1 uncultured Rheinheimera sp. | reverse complement strand
TTGAGACTTGTTCACAATATCATCCCCTTCAATTGTTATTATTTTCTACAACGACAAGCTATTAGTTTAGTAGTTGCCCGCTTGTTATAACAAGCAACGACTTTGCTTGCAAGCAGCAGAAACGCGAAAACTAATAATTTTGGCTTTGACCACAGCCCTTGCTACACAAGGGCTTGGTCGAAACTGTCCATAACTTAGCACAGCTATCGGGAATGAAAAGCCCCTAAGCTGGATTTTTTTCGGTTTTTTTGCTTTTTGCTGCATTTTTTACCGTATTTAAGGGGGTTACCCTAGCAATTGGCTCTTGCAGTGCAAACTCTAACACTTCATCAATCCATTTAACGGCTTTAATTTCCAGCGCATCTTTGACATTATCCGGAATTTCTTTTAAATCCCGAATGTTATCATGTGGTATTAAAACGCGTTTAATACCACCACGATGTGCTGCCAACAGCTTCTCTTTCAAGCCACCTATTGGCAACACTTCACCACGTAGTGTGATTTCACCGGTCATGGCAACATCACCGCGCACTGGATTACCTGTTAAGCTAGACACCAGTGCCGTGACCATACCAATACCAGCACTTGGTCCATCTTTCGGTGTAGCGCCTTCTGGCACATGAACATGGATATCGCGTTTTTCGTAAAAATCTTCATTAATGCGCAGCGCTTCTGCACGACTACGTACAACCGTCATAGCAGCCTGAATAGACTCTTTCATCACATCACCCAGCGAACCAGTAAAGGTTAATTTGCCTTTACCGACCACCGCAGCGGCTTCAATGGTCAGTAAATCTCCGCCAACTTCAGTCCAGGCCAAACCTGTTACCTGACCAATCCGATTGCTATCTTCTGCTTTACCATAATCAAAGCGATGTACACCTAAGAACTCTTCTAAATTCTGCTCATTAATCACCACTTGCTTTAAGTCTTTGGTGAGCAAAATTTGTTTTACCGCTTTACGACATAATTTTGAGATTTCGCGTTCTAAGCTGCGCACACCGGCTTCACGGGTGTAATAACGAATAATGCCGATCACTGCACTGTCTTCAATGACGACCTCGGAAGGTTTCAAGCCATTACGGCTGACTTGTTTTTGAATCAAGTGCTGTTTAGCAATGTTGAGCTTTTCATCTTCGGTGTAACCAGAGAGACGAATGACTTCCATCCGATCAAGTAAGGCGGCAGGAATATTTAGACTATTAGAGGTAGCGAAAAACATCACATCTGATAAGTCATAATCCACTTCTAAGTAATGATCACTGAAAGCGCCATTTTGCTCAGGATCTAATACCTCCAGCAACGCTGCCGCTGGATCGCCACGAAAATCTGAGGCCATCTTATCAATTTCATCTAGTAAGAACAGCGGATTACGCACCCCTACTTTGGCCATTTTCTGGATAATTTTACCCGGCATAGAACCGATATAAGTTCGGCGATGACCACGGATTTCCGCTTCATCACGCACGCCGCCTAGCGCCATACGCACATATTTGCGACCTGTGGCTTTCGCAACAGACTGGCCTAACGAGGTTTTACCCACGCCCGGTGGCCCCACTAAACATAGGATAGGGCCTTTTAATTTGTTTACCCGCTGCTGAACTGCCAAATACTCAATAATGCGTTCTTTCACCTTATCCAAGCCATAATGATCCGCATTAAGGATCTGTTCGGCAGCCGCCAGATTTTTCTTAACCTTTGAGCGCGTTTGCCAAGGCACCTGAGTTAACCAATCGATATAGCTGCGCACGACAGTGGCTTCTGCTGACATCGGCGACATCATTTTCAGCTTTTGCAATTCTGCTCGCGCTTTTTTCTCGGCATCAGCGGGCATCTTGGCTTCCGCAATCTTTTTAGAAAGCGTTTCAAATTCATCTGGTGCATCTTCCAGCTCGCCCAGTTCACGTTGAATGGCTTTCATTTGCTCATTCAAGTAATACTCGCGCTGGCTTTTTTCCATTTGCTTTTTCACCCGACTGCGGATGCGGCGTTCAACCTGCAGGATGTCAATCTCGCTTTCCATCATCGCCATCAGGTATTCCAGCCGCTCAGTAACACTGGTCAGCTCTAATACTTTTTGTTTGTCTTCTACTTTTAGCGGCATGTGTGCAGCCATGGTGTCCGCTAAACGCGCGCCATCTTCAATACCACTGAGGGCAGTTAATACCTCTGGTGGGATTTTTTTGTTCAGTTTGATGTAGCCTTCAAACTGATTAATGGCTGAGCGTAAAAACACTTCCTGCTCACGGCTATCAATATCTTGTGTTGCAACTGGCTCGACGTAAGCAGCAAAACTTTGTTCGGTTTCGGTAAACTCAGCTAGCTGCGCTCTTCTGCCACCTTCTACCAGTACTTTGACAGTACCATCGGGGAGTTTCAGTAATTGCAAAATAGTCGCAACAGTACCGATCCGATACAAATCTTGCTCTGTGGGATCATCTAAAGTGGCGTCTTTTTGGGCTACTAGGAAAATTTGCTTATCATTTTCCATAGCGGCGTCTAGGCATTTAATGGATTTAGCCCGACCAACAAAAAGTGGGATCACCATATGCGGATAAACAACAACGTCCCGCAATGCCAACACCGGCATATGCAAACGTTCAGAATGTTCTGTGGTCATTAATTAGCTCTCGAATTAAGTTACTGCAGGCGACAATATTCAGTATATGGGGACTGTTTTACAAACTTCAATTAATCAGTTAAAAAAGGAGCTTTGCAGCTCCTTTGTAATTCTAGTTAGTGTGATTCAGCGACCGCCGGCTCACTGCTCTCATAGATAAGTATGGGCTGGCTCTCGCCTCGGATCACTGTCTCATCAATTACGACTTTACTGACATCCTGCATTGACGGTAGCTCATACATGGTATCTAACAAGACGCCTTCGACAATCGAACGCAAGCCTCGTGCACCCGTTTTACGCTCCATGGCTTTTTGCGCTATGGCTTTAAGCGCATCTTCACGGAACTCCAGCTCAACATTTTCCATTTCGAACAAGGCCGCAAACTGTTTACTTAAGGCATTTTTCGGCTGACTTAAAATTTGTACCAGCGCCTCTAAATCTAACTCTGTTAACGTGGCAACTACAGGTAAACGGCCAATAAATTCAGGAATAAGACCATATTTTACTAAGTCTTCCGGTTCAACATCACGGAACGACTCACTCAAACTACGGCTGCTTTCTTTACTCTTAACTTCCGCACCAAAACCTATGCCTGAGCCTTTAGCACTGCGCTGTTCAATCACTT
The DNA here is from genome assembly GCA_964577005.1 of uncultured Rheinheimera sp. Classification (GTDB taxonomy): domain Bacteria; phylum Pseudomonadota; class Gammaproteobacteria; order Enterobacterales; family Alteromonadaceae; genus Alishewanella. The sequence continues at coordinate 5,873 of CAZNXI010000125.1, read as the reverse complement.
TATCTAAACCAGCAAAAGCGCCACCACAGATAAAGAGAATTTTCGACGTATCAACCTGTAAAAACTCTTGCTGTGGATGCTTGCGACCACCCTGCGGCGGCACAGAAGCGATAGTACCTTCAATCAGCTTCAGCAGGGCTTGCTGCACCCCCTCGCCAGAAACATCGCGGGTAATCGATGGGTTGTCAGACTTACGCGAAATTTTGTCTATTTCGTCAATATACACAATACCGCGCTGGGCTTTTTCGACATCATAATCGCATTTTTGCAGCAGCTTCTGGATGATGTTTTCAACGTCTTCACCAACATAACCCGCTTCAGTTAACGTGGTGGCATCCGCCATGGTAAAAGGCACATCTAACAAACGCGCAAGCGTTTCAGCTAACAAGGTTTTGCCGCTACCGGTAGGACCAATCAACAGAATGTTACTTTTACCCAATTCAACATCTTGTTTATGTTGAGCACTGCGTAAACGTTTATAATGGTTATATACCGCTACAGCTAATACTTTTTTAGCATGCTCCTGACCAATAACATAATCATCAAGATGCTTACGAATATCGCGTGGTGTCGGTAGCTTTTCAGCATCACGCTTTGGTGAAATATCTTTGATTTCTTCACGAATGATATCGTTGCATAGGTCAACGCATTCATCACAAATGTATACTTGTGGCCCTGCGATCAACTTACGCACTTCATGCTGTGATTTGCCACAAAAAGAGCAATACAGTAATTTGCCGCTCTTATCGCCGTCAGTGCGGTGATCAGACATGTAACTACCTCTTTTCTAGCCTGGTGAGCATTCATTGCTCACCGGATTCAATTATTTAGCGTCTCTATTAGTTAATATGGCATCTACTAAGCCATATTCCAAGGCTTGTTGTGCACTTAAAAAGTTATCGCGCTCAGTATCTTTACAGACTTGCTCATAAGTCTTGCCACTATGCTCTGCCATCAAACGGTTAAGCTTTTCTTTAATATGTAAAATTTCCCGAGCGTGAATTTCAAAATCCGTCGCCTGACCTTGGAAGCCACCTAAGGGTTGATGAATCATCACGCGGGCATTTGGCAAGCAATAGCGTTTACCTTTAGTACCACCTGATAATAAAAAGGCCCCCATACTCGCCGCTTGGCCAACACAAACCGTAGCAATATCAGGTTTAATATAGCGCATAGTGTCGTAAATAGATAAACCTGCAGTAACAGAACCACCTGGCGAATTGATATAAATATAGATATCTTTTTCCGGATTTTCCGACTCAAGAAACAATAATTGCGCCACAATCAAATTGGCCATATGGTCTTCGACTTGGCCGGTCAGGAAAATAACCCGTTCTTTCAATAAGCGGGAATAGATATCATAAGAACGTTCGCCTTTAGCGGTTTGCTCAATAACCATGGGCACTAAGGCACTAACGATGTCATTCATGTCGCGAGACATTGGCATAATCTGGGATCCCTCTGCGGTAGCGGTTTAAATACTAGTGAAAAGACGGTACCTGAAAAATAAAATGGCCCGAACAAGTGTCCGAGCCATTAAAACCGTCACGCGCTAAGAAGTCAATCTTAGTTAGCGGCCTTTGGGTTCATAATTTCATCAAAGGCTGCGGTTTGCTCAGTTACCTTAGCCGCAGCAAGCACCACATCAATGGCTTGCTCTTCTAATGCAACATTGCGCATACTCTGCATTAATTCTTTATTAGACTTGTAGTATTGAACAACTTCAGTTGGATCTTCATAAGCAGACGCCACGTTATCAATCAGCTCTTGTACTTTAGCTTCATCCACTTTCAGCTCGCTGGTCTTGATGATTTCGCCCAATAGTAAACCTACTTTTACGCGATCTTTGGCTTGCTCTTCAAATAAAGCAGCTGGTAGTTCAGGTAATTGCTTAGGATCAACATTCTGACCGAAACGCTGTAATGCTTGCTGACGTAATACATCAACTTCGCTAGCAATTAACGCTTTTGGCACTTCAACTTCGTTAGTCGCTAATAAGCCTTTGATGACTTGCTCTTTCACTTTACCTTTGATGGTTTGTTTCAGCTCACGCTCCATGTTTTTACGCACTTCGGCTTTCAACGCATCCACAGTCGCTTCAGCTAAACCAAATAAGGCAGCAAACTCATCGTTTAACTCAGGTAATACTTGGGCTTCAACTTTGTTTACCGTAACGGCAAAACTTGCCGCTTTGCCTTTTAAGTTTTCAGCATGGTAATCTTCTGGGAAGGTTACTTCAACAGTTGCCGTATCACCAGCGGCTTTGCCAATAACACCCTCTTCAAAACCTGGGATCATGCGGCCTTGACCTAATTCCAATACGAAGTTAGAGGCTTTGCCGCCTTCAAACTCTTCGCCATCGATTGAGCCAACAAAATCCATCGTTACACGATCACCTGTTGCCGCAGCAGCGTTTTTATCTTCCCACTTTGCGTGTTGTTTACGCAGAGTTTCTAACATTTTGTTCAGATCGTCTTCTGAAATTTCAACTACTGGCTTGGTCACTTCCACTTTGTCTAAGGCAGCAACAGTTACTTCAGGGTAAATTTCAAAGGTTGCAGTAAAAGCTAAATCTTTACCGGCTTCTAATGCGCCTGGTGCAAAAGTTGGGGCGCCAGCAGGCGTAATTTTATTGGCAATAATAGCTTCGTAGAAAGAACGTTGCATTTGCTCAGAAGCCACTTCTTGAAGTACGGCTAAACCAAAACGCTTTTGGATAATAGAAATTGGTGCTTTGCCAGGACGGAAACCATCAATACGCTGACGTTTAGCCAATTCACGCAGACGGTTTTTTACTTCTGAATCAATATTTGCAGCCGGCACAGTAATATTTACACGGCGTTCTAAACCTTGGGTGGTTTCAACAGAAACTTGCATCGTTTTACCTCAAATTCAATGTCAGGCGCCTCTAATACGCCGTAGTGTGATGGCCGGGTGTCGACAAACTTAAGATGAACCTGACCTGTTATAAATTGGACGCGGCATTATAGCGAGCTATAACCCGCGAGTCGAGCCCCAGATTTAATGCTCAGCCGAATACTTTTAACCTGTTGTCAACAAACAAAAAAGCAGGCTTCAACCTTAAGCTGAAACCTGGATTAAATATAAAAAGTGAGCGGCTACTGACGGACTTGCCCTACCCCTGTGACCACATATTTCTCAGTGGTTAAGGCTTCTAAGCCCATAGGCCCATAAGCATGCAATTTACTGGTAGAAATACCAATTTCGGCCCCTAAGCCCAACTCGCCACCATCCGAAAAACGCGATGAGGCATTATGCATCACGACTGCCGTGTCTACTGTTGCAATAAAACGATCGGCATTCGCTTGATCTTCGGTGCAAATGACTTCGGTATGCTGACTACCAAATCGATCAATATGCGCTAAAGCCGCATCCAAGTCAGCTACGACGCGCACGGCAATCTCTGGTGCTAAATACTCTTGGCCAAATTCTGCTTCAGCAATCGGCGAGGCGCCAGCAAAGTAGCGAATGCTATTCGCACACGCATGCACTTTAACCTGATGCTCAGCCAGCGCCCGAGCTGCCATTGGCAGAAAATCGGCCGCGATCGCTTGATGCACCAGTAAGCCCTCTAAGGCATTACAAACGCCTGGGCGCTGTACCTTACCATTTAGCAATAAATTAAGTGCCATCGCCAAGTCAGCACTTTTATCGACAAATAAGTGACAAACGCCTTTAAAGTGCTGAATAACCGGGATCCTGCTGTGCTCAGTGACAAAACGAATCAGTCCTTCACCACCGCGTGGGATCACCAGATCAATAAACTGATCTTGCTTTAATAAAGATAACAACAAGTTACGGTCTGGATCAGGCACAATGCTTATGACTGCATCCGGCAATTTATGTTCGGCTAAGGCCTCACGCATCGCCGCAGCAATAGCCAAGCTGGTTTTGATGGCTTCACGGCCACAGCGCAAAATAACCGCATTACCCGATTTAAAACACAGTGCCCCCGCATCAGCTGTAACGTTTGGACGCGCTTCATAAATCATACAAATAACCCCAAGCGGAATACGTCGCTTGGCGATATTGATACCATTTGGGCGCTGTTCTATCTGCCGAGTTTGGCCAACAGGATCTGTGAGACGACTAATTTGCTCTATGGCGCTCGCCATGGCGTCAATACGCTCAGCTGTGAGCGTTAACCGATCTAACATAGCAGCACTGGTGCCATTAGCTTCAGCCTCAGCGACCTCAGCACGGTTTTCTGTCAAGATCGTCGGGGTAGCCTGCCTAATTTTATCGGCAAAAGCTTGTAACACGGTGTTTTTTTGTTCTGTAGTTAAGGTAGCCACCGCTTTGGCAGCATCGGCAGCTGCTGCGGCTAATATTGCCGCGATATCGGTACTCATACTTTCTCCAATAGCATCATTTCACTTCGATGGATCACGGCATTGCTGCCATTAGGGCAATAACCAAGGCAACGTTCAATATGCTGACTTTTTTGCCCCTTTATTGAAAACAACTCGCTAGCGCTAAAGCGGCTTACGCCTTTAGCAATATTGCGTTTTCCGACTGAGCAGCGCACGATAACCGCGTCTCCGGATTCAAACTCACCGGTGATCTTTACTATACCACTGCTTAATAAAGAAGCGCCATGCTGACATAAGGCAGCCACGCAGCCATCATCAACCCAAATTTCCCCTTTAGCACGTAAGGTATGCCGAACCCAATGTTTTTTAGCCGGTAACGGATTTTTCTGGGCATAAAAAATAGTCCCCGGATTCTTTCCCGCTAAAAGACACTGAAATGTATCAGGCTGATGACCATCGGCAATTAAGGTATCAACGCCATGAGTAGTGGCTTTCTCTGCCGCTTCTATTTTGGTACGCATGCCGCCAGTTCCGACCGCAGAGGCCGAACCACCTGCTAAAGCATAAATCTCCTGACTGATTTGCCTGACTTCAGGAATTAATTTGGCATTAGGATCTTTGTTTGGATCAGCAGTGTAAAGACCATTCACATCTGAACAAATTATCAAAGCATCAGCATGGCAAACTGTCGCAACCATCGCGGCCAGATTATCATTGTCTCCTACTTTGAGTTCTTCAGTAGCAATGGTGTCGTTTTCATTAACGATAGGTAACACGCCGTGATCAAGTAACCGACGCAAGGTATTTTGTACATTGACATGCCTGACCCGGTCGCTTAAATCACTATGAGTTAGTAACACCTGAGCACACGGAAAATCAAAACAGCTGCTCCAGAAATTCATCATTTCGTTTTGGCCAACGGCAGCCATAGCTCGCTTGAGTGCTAACGGAACTCGATGATGTTGAAAATTAAAATGATGACGACCAGCGGCAACACTGCCCGAAGAAACCAGGATGACTTCCCGGCCAAGAAGACGACACTCGCGGATAAATTCGGCAATGGGACGCAAATATTTTTCACTGCATCCTTCATTGTCTGGCGCTATTAGGGCACTGCCGACTTTCAGTACGACCCTACGCCAAGCTGGGTTTAACATAACTCCTCCGTTGTGTGAACCGGGGACTATACTAGCAAAATATGTAACCAAGCACCACCAGACTTACCACTTTAGAAATTATACAGCACTGAGCCACCATAAAAATAAGCATTATTATTCAATATATTAAGGATTTTACCCGAATTTAAACTGTGCGATATAAGCAAGAATAGGCATTTAAAACTGTAATAAAATTACAGTTTTAGACAGGATTCCGTTATGCTTTTCAGGCGTGAATGGAATTGGGTCAATAATCAGGTATCATTTTGATGAATAGTCGTTATAACAGAGCTCCACTCGCTGCGACAAAAATGCTTGCTTAAGAAGTTTAGCGTAATCAAACCGCCAGGCTGCTTGCAGCCAATAATGCACACCAGGCCGC
>CAZNXI010000124.1:0-9205 GCA_964577005.1 uncultured Rheinheimera sp. | reverse complement strand
GTGCCATCTTTCGAAGTATAAAATACCTGCTCTGACACAAAGTTAGTTGGATCAAAGTTTACCTTAGGCTGATTGAATAAGGTTGTCGCGCCTGACTTAGGTTCAAACGCATAAATCGAGCCTGGTGTAATGTAATTCGCAAAACTAAAGTACAGCGTTTCAGCATCTCTCTTACCGCCAAAACCACCGACACTGCCTACGCCTGGCAATGCAATATCCCGAACTAATTGACCGTCATAATCATATTGTTTCACCTTGGCAATGGCATCGACAATATAATTGGCAAATAAGAAACCTGCACCGCTACTGATTCTTAATACATGCTCGGTTTCTGGAATCAACACTTGCCAATTCTCTGGTTGCGGCGCTGCTGCCGACACTTTAACCACTTTGCGATTTGGTGCATTGCGGTTAGTCACTAAGATAAGGTTATCACCAACACTATCAACCAAGTCAACGTCAGAGTCCGTATCTGCGACGATCGGAATAAACTGACTATCCGGCTGAGTTAAATCTTTAATAAAAAGCTTGTTGCCTGATGTTGAAACGGCTGCAGACACTAATAAATAGCGATTATCTTCAGTGACTGTTGCGCCAACGTAGCGATGCCTTTCTGCTTCTGCGGCACCAAAAATTACCTGATCAGCGGATTGTGGGGTACCTAATTTATGATAGTACAGCTTATGTTGATCGGTCATTGCCGACAATTCACTGCCATCGGGCTTATCGTAACTGGAGTAGAAGAAACCATCGTTACCAACCCAAGAAATACCGCTAAATTTGATATCAACCAAGGTTTCGCCAATCTGTTGCTTGGTTTCAGCATCTAGCACAATAATCTTGCGCCAATCACTGCCGCCTTCAGAAATAGCGTAAGCGACTAATTTGCCATCGCGTGAAAAACTCAGCGCCGCCATAGAGGTGGTGCCATCGGTACTGAAGGTATTAGGATCTAGGAAAACTTCGACTTCACCACCGTCTTTTTGGCGATATAAAACAAATTGATTTTGCAAACCATCATTTTTATAAAAATAGGTGTAATCACCTTCTTTAAAAGGTGCGCCTACCCGCTCAAAATTCCACGCTTGCTGTAACTGATCGCGAATCTGATCTCGAAATGGAATTTGTTTTAAGTAATCAAAGGTTGTTTGATTCTGTGCTTTTACCCAAGCCTCGGTTGCACTGCTACGATCATCTTCGAGCCAACGATATGGATCGGCAACTTGTTGGCCAAAATAGGTATCGACCACGTCGCCTTTTGCCGACACGGGATAAGTTAACACGTTAGCTTGACTGGCAACGGCCATATTTTGCTCCGGAGCAACATCTTGTTTAGCACCACCACAGCCAGATAAGACTGCAGCAGCAAGCAGAGTAACGACGTATTTCATTGCAGGTGGACTCCATTGTTATTGTGGTTATAGAAAGACAACATCAGCTTAACAAAGAAGCCTGCTTTTGCCTATTTCACTTAACTGGATTTTTTGTAGATTGGTAATGTCTTTTAAAGTGCAGGACGCACCGAGTCATCGAAGATGACGCCTTGGGCGTTAAAAGCAAAACGCCAGCACTAGGCTGGCGTTTTACATTAGTGGTGCCCAGAGGCGGAATCGAACCACCGACACGCGGATTTTCAATCCGCTGCTCTACCGACTGAGCTATCTGGGCAAAACTGTTGTATAAATGGTGCCGCTTATCCGAGTCGAACGGATGACCTACTGATTACAAGTCAGTTGCTCTACCAACTGAGCTAAAGCGGCAAATCAATTTTCTAGTATCGTCTAAACAACACCATTTGAATCATGGTGCCCAGAGGCGGAATCGAACCACCGACACGCGGATTTTCAATCCGCTGCTCTACCGACTGAGCTATCTGGGCAATGCGGCGTATTAAACGGATTTTACGAAGTTAAGTCAACAGAAATTTATTAAAATGCAATCGACAGCTTATAACTTAAACAAAAAAGCCTTTTTTTAACCCTAACCGAACAGAAAACAAGCAAAGCTTCACAGCGATACTTGCTTGTTTTCAGCTAGGTTTATCTTTTAAAAATTATCCAATAAGCATGAAAAAAATTACTTACTGGACGTATCCAGCGGCGCAAAACTTTTGATTAATTGATCCAAGGCTTGCATTTGCGTTAAGTAGGCTTCTAATTTTGCTAAGGGTAAAGCACAAGGACCATCGCATTTGGCCTGCTCGGGATCCGGATGCGCTTCAATAAATAAGCCTGCCAACCCTAACGCCATGCCAGAGCGTGCGAGTTGCGCAGCTTGAGCACGACGGCCATCCGCGGAGTCTTCACGCCCACCCGGCTTTTGTAGAGCATGGGTCGCATCAAAGATCACTGGCGCATACTGCTTCATTTCATCCATACCGAGCATATCAACGACTAAGTTGTTGTAACCAAAGCTGGAGCCACGCTCACACAAGATCACTTGCTCGTTGCCCGCTTCTTTAAACTTTTTAATAATATGGCGCATTTCATGCGGCGCTAAAAATTGTGGTTTTTTTACATTGATCACCGCGCCCGTTTTAGCCATTGCCACCACCAAATCGGTCTGTCGTGCCAGGAATGCGGGTAATTGAATAACATCCACCACTTCGGCTACCGGAGCAGCTTGGTAAGGTTCATGCACATCAGTGATTAAAGGTACGTTAAAGGTTTGCTTAATTTCTTCAAAAATACGTAACCCTTCTTCCATACCTGGGCCACGATAAGAGTGAACAGAAGATCGATTGGCTTTGTCAAACGAGGCTTTAAAAATATAAGGGATCTTTAATTTATCGCAGACTTTTACATAATGTTCAGCAATACGCAGCGCTAAATCACGCGACTCTAAAACATTCATACCACCAAATAACACGAAGGGTTTATGGTTTGCAACTTCAATCCCAGCAACATTAATAATGTTGTTTTGCATAAAATATCCGAATAGTTAAAAAAATTAAAACACTGAAAAATCATGAACAACAAAGCGTAATACTTATAGGCCCTATACAAGCTAGGCTACCCAAGCTAGGGTTAATGCAACTTAAAGCTCGCCAACATTATCATCATCTGGGTATTTTTGCAGTATTGCTTCAAGCTTAGGCAGCACACTTTTAAACGCGTGAACCATTTTAGGTTCAAACTGACGTCCTGACTGCCCCTCAATTTCAGCCAATACTTGCTCCAAACTCCAAGCATCTTTGTAGCAGCGACGATGACGTAAGGCATCATACACATCGGCAAGTGCAACAATTCGCGCAAACACATCGATTTCGGTACCTTTTTTACCGTTAGGGTAACCCGAACCATCCCACTTTTCATGATGATCTCTGGCAATAACGGCCCCCGCCTGAATGATCGAGCGTTTTGAGTTTTTCAGAATATTAAAGCCAATACTGGCATGGGTTTGCATGACATGCCATTCTTGCTCATTTAAATGCGCAGGTTTATTTAAAATCGAATCTGGGATTCCAATTTTACCGACATCATGTAAAGGCGCAGCAAACATCACCCGTTCGGCGTCTTCCTCCGATAAACCGTAAGCTTTGGCAAGTTCATAGCAAATAAAGGCAATACGCCTTACATGATTGCCCGTTTCGACCGAACGATGTTCCACCGCCTCGCTGAGACGATAAACAATTTCACGTTGCGTATCTTCAACTTCATGCTGTAACTGCACATTTTCATAGGCCACTTGCACATTTTGGGCGAATAACGCGATCAGTTTCTTTTGGTTCTCGTTCATGGGTCCCGATAAACCAGAAACGTACAGCAAAGAGCCATGGGTAAATTTACTACAGCAATAGGCAACTAGAAAATTATCACGATAGACGATATCTTTACTGCTTAACGCTTCTTCAAAGGCATCAAGCAAAGCAGGCTCCAGCACGTCCTTTATCGGGCGGCCTTCTTGACTGGCAAAAGCACCTTGCCCAGCAAAAACAAATAAATCATGCGGATCGGTGGTTTGCATAGTTCCAGCAACTAAGGTCGAGCTGGCAATACAGGCATTTTCATCACAACCGAGCACGGAGGTCAGTTGTTGCAGGATACCGTCAATAAACTGCTCCATCGAATGCGACGAAAACAGATCCACTGACGCATCAATGATTTTGGCGAGCCCTTGCCGACTCTGCTCCAAGGAGATGATGTCGCGATAAGAGCGCAGACTCGACATAATCACCGTAAAAAGTTTTTGCGCTGTCAGTTCGGTCTTCGACTTATAATCGTTAATATCATAGTTAACGATGACTTGTCTTTCCGGTGCTTGGCCTGGCTGCCCTGTGCGTAAAATAATTCTGACAAACTGATTTTGCAGCTGCTCTCTGATATAGCGCGCCACCTGTAAACCGGCATCATCGGTTTCCATAACGACGTCTAATAACACAATGGCGATATCAGGATGGCTGCTAAACATGCTGCGGGCTTCTGCCCCAGAGTAGGCACTGACAAATTCAAGTCGCTTATTTTGAAACTGAAAGTCGTTTAACGCTAATTTCGTCACAGCATGAACTTCAGGTTCATCATCGACAATAAGCACTTTCCAACTACCATAATTAACTGGTTGGTTTTCTTCAGGTTCTTCGGCAAAAAGAAAATTATCAGACATCGCGTAGCATCCCTAAAAGGAAAAGTTATCCTTTGTTATAAGCTGCTTTTCGCCTAACGTCAAAATCTTTATAAATAACAAGGCTCAAATAAACTGGCCGCCGCTGATACGCCACTGCTGACCGTAATCTTTTTTCGACTGAATTTGGCTGTAACCATTTGCTGTCAGTAAGGCTTGCACCGCCTCAGCTTGATTATAACCATGTTCTAACCATAACCAGCCACCCGGCAGTAAAAACGCGGGGGCAGCACTGATAATATGCTTTAAATCGGCCAAGCCGCTATCTGCCGCGACCAAAGCAGACAAGGGCTCAAAAGCCAATGCCTGTAAATGCGGATCTGCAGGTTCAATGTAAGGAGGGTTACTGACAATCAACGAAAATTGCTGTGCCGCCAAAGTCGAAAACCAACTACTTTGTTGCACAGTGACGTTAGTGAGGTGCAGCTTAGTCGCATTGTGTTTAGCCAAGGCCACGGCATCAAGGTTTAAATCCACAGCGGTGACTTGCCAGTCCGGGCGATGCTTAGCTAGCGCCAAGGCAATAGCGCCTGTACCAGTGCCAAGATCAAGCACTTGACTGCCAGCAGGCAAGGCCAAACTTAACGCTTGTTCTACCAAAATCTCGGTATCGGGACGAGGGATCAAGGTGCACGGCGCAACAGCTAACTCTAACCCAAAGAAATGCCAGCTGCCGAAAATGTAAGCAAGTGGCTCACCTTGCATACGCCGTTTTAGCAACACAGCAAGTTGCGCTAATTGGGCGGGGGTGAGAAGTTTGTCGGGATAGGTATAAAGATAACTGTTGCTGCATTCCAGCACCCGACATAGCATCAAGCGTGCTTCCTGTATGGGATCATCAGATACTGCAGCCAAGCCAGCTGCAGTATTCTGCTGCCATTGTCGCAGTTGCATTAACGGTTTTCTTCTGCCAACGCCGCAAGCAGATCGGCTTGGTGCTCTTGCTTCAATGGTTCAATAACTTGATCGAGGTCACCTTCCATTACATCGGTTAACCGATAAATGGTTAAATTGATTCGATGATCGGTCAAACGCCCTTGAGGAAAGTTATACGTACGGATCCGTTCAGAGCGATCGCCACTGCCCACTAAGGAACGGCGAGTTGACTGCTCAGCTAAACGGCGTTTTTCATCTTCTGCCGCCTGAATGCGAGATTGTAATACACTCATCGCGCGGGCGCGGTTTTTGTGCTGCGAACGCTCATCCTGACATTCCACCACGATGCCCGTTGGTAAGTGCGTAATACGAATTGCCGAATCTGTGCGATTTACGTGCTGACCACCGGCACCCGAAGCACGATAGGTATCGACTTTTAAATCGGCAGGGTTGATTTCGATGGCTTCACTTTCTGGGATCTCCGGCATAATGGCAACAGTACATGCTGAAGTATGCACACGGCCTTGTGATTCAGTGGCAGGAACCCGTTGCACTCGATGACCGCCCGATTCAAATTTTAGTGTACCGTAAGCGCCTTCACCTTGAACACTGGCAATAATCTCTTTAAAACCACCATGTTCGCCTTCATTAGCGCTAATAACCTCTAAGCGCCACCGCTGCCGTTCTGCATAACGGCTATACATCCTGAACACATCGCCAGCAAAGATGGCCGCTTCATCTCCGCCTGCACCGGCACGAATTTCAATAAAACAACTGTTGCTGTCATTCGGATCTTTTGGCAGTAGTAAAATTTGTAACTCTGCATCAAGCTGTTCAATGCGAGCTTTAGCTAGCTTGTACTCTTCTTGCGCCATTTCGCGCATTTCAGGATCACTGTCCTTTTGCATTTCTTCCGCCATTTGTAAGTCATCTTGTGCTTGCTGATAACTGACAAAGGCTTTATGCAAATCCTCTAACTGGCTGAACTCTTTGGAGAGTTCACGAAAACGTTTTTGATCGCCAATGACGCCAGCATCACTTAGCAAGGCTTGCACTTCTTCATAACGTTCAACTAAGCCCTGAAGCTTACGATAGACTGACTCTTTCATTTTGACCTGATAACCTGCTTATAAATCGACTAAGACCTTAACCAGCTCAGAGGCTTCCGGCTGATCGGATTGTAATAATTGGCGGATCGCCCGCGTAGGGCTGTGCATTAACCGGTTGCTAAGCTTGGTCGCAAGCTCTGCCATGACCTTTTCTGGATCTTGTCCAGCCGCCAGCTGATTCTGAGCCCGGACCAGCAACTCCGCTTTGACTTGCTCACAACGTTGCCGATAATCTCGCAGCCAATCGGCTTTATCTTGTAACTGTAACCACTGTTGAAAATCTGCGGCGCCACTGGCAATCATCACGTTTGCTTGCTCAGCCGCTTGCTGACGATTATTGAGATTTTGCACCACGATACTTTGTAAATCATCAACCGTATAAAGGTAAGCATCCTCTAGTTCAGCGACTTGCTGTTCAATATCACGCGGTACAGCTAAATCAACCAAGAACATCGGCTTGTGCTTTCGCAGTTTTAAGGCTTGCTCTACCATGCCTTTGCCAACAATTGGCAAAGTACTGGCAGTAGAAGAAATCACAATATCGGCGTCAACCAAACGGGCGGGCACTTGTGACAAGGTCAGCACCTGTGCATCAAACTGGCGCGCTAAACTTTCGGCACGCTCGTAAGTACGATTGGCCACGCTTAAATGTTTGGCGCCCTGCTCTGCTAAATGCTTAGCCACTAGCTCGATGGTTTCACCGGCACCGATCAACAGCACGCGAACTTTTTCTAATTTACCAAAGATCTGCTTTGCTAGCGTGACGGCAGCAAACGCCACCGAAACCGCGTTAGCGCCAATATCCGTTTCGGTTCTGACCTCTTTGGCGACCGAGAAGGTTTTTTGAAATAACCGTTCAAACTGCGGGTTTATTGTGCCAGCCTGCCGCGATTGATTATACGCTTGTTTAACCTGCCCAAATATTTGCGGCTCGCCCAACACCAGAGAATCTAAACCAGCAGATACCCGCATTAAGTGCTGCACGGCATCTTGATCACGGTACAAATACAAATGCTGTTGTAATTCGGTGAGATTTAATTGATGAAACTGCGCCAGCCAATGTAACACTTGTTCTGATTGCTCAGCATCACCGCTAAAGTATAATTCAGTTCGATTGCACGTAGACAAGATGACAGCATCAGCTAAGCGCAATGTCGCTGACAGCTGTTGCAAGGCTTCAGGCACCTGTTCCGGAGAAAAAGCGAGCTTTTCGCGCAGCGCAACCGGTGCTGTTTTATGATTTATGCCTAGTGCAAAAATAGCCATCACCTGTATCATGGTTTCTTAAAGGGCGAATTGTACGAAAAACCCCAGATTAAGAAAAGCAAAAGCAAGGACTTTAGTGTGCCATTCTCATACCGACAACTAATCAGCATTGTTTTACTCCTGTTTTTAACAGGTTGTAGCCTTAAACCAAAAACACCTGAAACTGCAGCGTCGCTCGCGCCAGCGCAACGCGAGCAACAACTTAACGCGATGCAGCAATTTACGTTACAAGCCGCGATGAATGTCAAATCGCCAGCGGAATCCGTCACTGGCAGTTTACGCTGGCAACAACTCTCGGCAGAAACTTACCAAGCACGTTTAGCCAATATGCTGGGTATCAGCTTATTCGAGCTACGGCAAACACAAGGTATAACCGAATTACAGGTGCGTGGTGAGCAGTATCAAGCCGCGGATCCCAGTAGTTTACTGTGGCAACTCGCAGGCTGGTCCATCCCCTTGCATGATATGGCACTTTGGTTACGCGGCTTGCCTGGCGATACCGCCACGGAACAACACTATGACAATGCCGGGCGACTTGTTCGTTTTACGCTGATTGACAGCACAGGCATTCGCTGGCAACTGAGCTACCAAAGTTTTTTTAATGATCCGCTGGCTTTGCCACGGGTATTACAATTACAAAGCGAGGATACGCAGATACGCTTGGTTATCAGGAGCTGGCAGCAATGAGGTTAAGTTTACCAGCAGTCGCCAAACTGAATTTATTTTTGCATATTACAGGGCGGCGATTAGATGGCTATCATAATTTACAAACCTTGTTTCAAATGCTTGATGTTGGCGATATGCTGCATTTTCACCCCAATCATCAGAATAAAATTACGCTGGCTTGCCAAGATAGCCACTTAGCAGGCGAAGATAATCTTATCTTTAAAGCGGCTATGTTATTAAAACCTTATGCACCAGCGCAGGCCGGCTGCCATATCGAGCTGGAGAAAAACCTGCCGATGGGCGGTGGTTTGGGTGGCGGCTCCTCTGATGCTGCCACGACGCTGCATGCGTTAAATAAATTATGGCAATTAAATTTAAGCACAGCACAGCTGGCTGATTTAGGTTTACGTCTTGGCGCAGATGTGCCTGTTTTTGTGTATGGGAACACTGCCTTTGCCGAGGGTGTAGGTGAGCACTTACAACCTGTGTCACTGCCTGAGAAAATCTATCTTGTTGTAACGCCAGATTGCCATGTCAGTACCGCAACAATCTTTCAACATCCAGCGTTAAAACGCGACACGCCGACCATCTCGCTAACGCAATTATTGCAAAGCCCTTGGCAAAATGATTGCCAGCCATTGGTAGAACAGCTCTATCCTATTGTTGCA
>CAZNXI010000123.1:0-9219 GCA_964577005.1 uncultured Rheinheimera sp. | reverse complement strand
GCCGTAAGCTGTTCAACTAACAGCATCGCATCGGCAAAGCCTAAATTAACGCCCTGCCCTGCCAGCGGGTTAATGGTATGGGCCGCATCACCGGCCAAAACTATCCGCCCTTTAACATATTGCTGCGCTTGCATCCGTGCTAACGGAAACCAAGCAGACCCCTTTAACTTCACCGCACCTAATTCGTCTGGGAAAGCGGCAATAAAAGCCCGCTCTAATGCCGCCGGCGCGAGCTGTGCGAGTTGTTTCACTTTTGCGGCTTCGTCGTACCACACTAACGAAGCCTGAGCACCGGGTAGCGGCAGAAACGCTCTGGGGCCGGACGGGTAAAACTGCTGCCAGGTAATATCTTGTTGCGGATAAGGTGTATCGACGTAAGCCACCAAACAGGCTTGCTGATATTGCCAGCCCTGCGTGCCAATACCGGCTAATTGTCTAACAACAGACTGAGCACCGTCCGCGCCAATCACTAATTTCGCTGTTAGAACGCGCTTATCACTCAGCGTAACACTGACCGCACTGTCGCTTTGTTGTAATGCCACAATCTGGGTGTCAGTAATAACCTGTACCTGTTCGTTAAACTGCTGCCAAAGCGCCAGCTGCACCAAATTGTTTTCAACAATATGCCCCAAATGCGGCTCAGCAATCTCATTGGCAGCAAAGCGCACCGCTGCTTTGCCTTCACCGGCTTGTAAATACTGATAGGGACACAGTCGCATCTGTT
Source organism: uncultured Rheinheimera sp. (assembly GCA_964577005.1). Lineage (GTDB taxonomy): Bacteria > Pseudomonadota > Gammaproteobacteria > Enterobacterales > Alteromonadaceae > Alishewanella. The sequence goes on along the minus strand of CAZNXI010000123.1, from coordinate 8,495 downwards.
GTAAATGTTGCCAAGCGCCTAACGCCGCTAACCAGCGTTCAGAACGTAAATTTAGTGAGGATACACGCAGGTCAATGGCGCTATCCGCGTTAAAAGGCACAGGTTGCTGTTTCTCTAACACTGTTACCGCTAAGCCAGCTTGGGATAAGGCAACCGCTAACGCCGCCCCCACCATGCCACCACCACTGATGATCACATCGGTGTCATACATCTATGTTTTCCTCTCTTCACCTGCAAAACACACGAGATCCCGCCTTGTTAGGCGGTGTAGATCACAAATTGGCAGGTAATTTCTGGTAAATTTTGCTAAGGTTAACAACAATTTTGCCGCGCGCAAAACAGCCAGATCAAATAACCGTAAAAAATATTGACGGCTGCTGTAAAATACGGCATTTTGCGCGCCCTGTTATACTGTACAAATACGGTGCCAGGTCAAAGATAGCTTAACTTTCTCAGCTATATTTGCCTTACACTGACTCCCTATTGAAAAACTGAATTGGAGATGGCTGATGCGTAATGTAACCGTTGCTGCTACCCAGATGATTGGTGGCTGGAATGTTGAAGAAAATATTGCCCGGGCAGATAAGCTGGTGCGTGAAGCAGCAGCACAAGGTGCGCAGATTATCCTGATCCAAGAGCTGTTTGAACGTAACTATTTTTGCCAAAAGCAAAAGCCAGAGTATTTAGACTTTGCCGTACCGGTGTCTGAAAATGCCGCCGTTAAGCATTTTGCCAAGGTTGCCAAAGAACTGGCTGTAGTATTACCGATCAGTATTTATGAGCGCGCTGGTAATTGCCTGTATAACACTGTCGTGATGCTAGATGCCGATGGCAGCAACATGGGAATTTACCGTAAGAGCCATATCCCTGATGGCCCAGGCTATAGCGAAAAATACTATTTCACGCCGGGCGATACCGGTTTTAAAGTGTGGGATACCCGTTATGCCAAAGTGGGCGTCGGTATTTGTTGGGATCAGTGGTTCCCAGAATGTGCCCGCAGTATGGCGTTAATGGGTGCTGAGCTAATTTTCTATCCAACCGCTATCGGCAGTGAACCGCATGATGCCACTATTAGTTCACGAGATCATTGGCAGCGTACCCAACAAGGCCATGCCGCCGCTAACTTAACCCCGGTTATCGTGTCTAACCGCATTGGTACCGAAACCGAAGGCGACTTCTCTATTACCTTCTATGGTAGCTCTTTTATTGCTGATCATACCGGTGCCAAAGTGCAAGAAGCGAACGAAACTGACGAAGCGGTGTTAGTACATACCTTTGACTTAGACGAAGTGGCTGCTACCCGCCGTGCTTGGGGTGTTTTCCGCGATCGCCGTATCGATATCTACGATACGCTACTGACCAAAGATGGCAAAGTTAACCCGGAGAACAGCAAGTGAGCCAAACCCTAACCTCAACGCCAAAGCAAGACGGCTTTAGCATGCCGCCCGAGTGGGCACCGCATAAGCAGACTTGGATGGTTTGGCCAGAGCGCACCGACAGCTGGCGCTTAGGCGCTAAGCCAGCTCAAGCGGCTTTTGTCACTGTCATTAAAGCGATTGCTGGTTTTGAACCGGTATCTGTTGGTGTATCCGCCGCGCAGTATGCCAATGCCTATGCCCAGCTCAGTACAGCAGAAACCAAATTTCCCATTCGGGTAGTGGAAATCTCCAATAATGATGCCTGGTGTCGTGATACCGGCCCGACCTTTGTTACCAATGGCAAGGGCGAGGTACGTGGCGTTGATTGGACCTTTAACGCCTGGGGCGGCTTAAATGGCGGCTTATATTTCCCGTGGGATCGTGATGATCAAGTCGCCAGCAAGATTTTAGGCATAGAGCAACTGCCACGCTATCGCACGGAAGGTTTTGTGCTGGAAGGCGGCGCTATTCACGTCGATGGTGAAGGCACCCTGCTTACCACGGCAGAGTGTTTGCTAAATGCTAATCGCAATCCGCATTTACGCCGTGAAGACATCGAGGCCATGCTGCGCGAGCATTTGGCCATTGAAAAAGTGCTGTGGTTAGAAGATGGCATTTTTAACGATGAAACCGATGGGCATGTTGATAATATGGCGTGCTTTGTCAAACCCGGTGAAGTGCTGTTAGCTTGGACTGATGATCAGAGCGATCCACAGTATGCCCGCAGCAAAGCGGCCTTAGATTATTTAGAAGCCAGTACCGATGCCAAAGGCCGCAAAATCAAAGTGCATAAACTGCCAGTACCTGCACCTATTATTGCCAAAGCAGAAGAATATGCCACTGTCGATCAATCTATGGCGGCAATTCCACGCGAAGCCAATGCCCGTTTAGCCGGCTCTTACATTAATTTTTATTTATGTAATGGCGGCTTAATTCTGCCGACCTTTGATGATCCGAATGATAAAGTGGCCGCTGAGATCCTGCAGCAACTGTTTCCAGCGCATCAAGTGGTGACAGTACCAGGACGGGAAATATTGCTTGGCGGTGGTAATATCCACTGTATTACCCAACAACAACCTTTAGGTTAATCACCTCAAACATAGGATTCACCATGGCCAAAGCCTGCGCCTTACATATTTTGGTAAAAACCAAAGAGCAAGCAGATAAGCTAAAACTGCAACTGCAAAAAGGCGCCGACTTTGGCAAATTGGCCAAGCAACATTCGCTCTGTCCGTCGGGTAAAAAAGGCGGTGATTTAGGCGAGTTTCGCAAAGGCCAGATGGTGAAGCCATTTGATGATGCCGTCTTTAAAGGCCCGGTGTTAGAAATTCTCGGGCCAGTAAAAACCCAGTTTGGTTTTCATTTAATTAAAACGCTGTATCGCAACTAAAAAGTTGACCATAGCTTATGGCACTTCGCCCCTTTACCACCGATGATTTACCCGAGCTAATGAGTTGGTTTAGCAGCGAAACTGAAATATTACTTTGGGCTGGGCCAGACTTCCGCTTTCCGTTTGATCAAGCAAGCTTTTTACACGATCTCAAGTGCACAGAAGTGGCGTCCTATGTGCTAGCCGCTGATGATGGCACCCTACTGGGCTTTGGACAATTCTCCCTGCAATATGATTGCTGTCATTTAAGCCGCTTGGTCATTAATCCCAATGCACGCGGCCAAAGTCTGATTCAGATCCTATTACTAGAATTATGCCGCAAAGGCCAAAAGGCATTAACAGTAACCACGGTATCCCTGTTTGTGTTTAACAGTAATACCCCGGCAATCAAGGCCTATCTTAACGCAGGCTTTTGGCATACCACACATCCGACGCTACAACATCCGTTATTCAGCTATATGCAAAAGCATCAATCGGCTTAAGCTTTACCCAAGGCCTTAGCCCGCAATTTTGCTTTTAACTTCCCAGCCGATTGCCGCTTAGCAGGCCCATCTTGTCGCCCTTGTGGCCTTTGCCCTGGCTTACGCGCCACTTGCTCATTAGCTGGCTGAAAACTGGGATCATGCTCATAACCCGGTAAAATCTGCGTGGGTAATACTTGCTGCGTCAGTTTTTCAATATCCTGTAGCGCCCCCAACTCATCCGGCCCCACTAACGTTACTGCTTCGCCACTTAACCCCGCCCGCCCGGTGCGGCCAATGCGGTGCACATAATCTTCCGCAATTTGCGGTAAATCATAGTTCACCACATAAGGCAGCTCGGTAATATCTAAACCACGGGCGGCAATGTCAGTCGCAACCAATACCCTTACTTTACCTTGTTTAAACTCATCTAAGGCACGCTGCCGGGCGCCCTGGGCTTTATCGCCATGAATAGCTGCGGTGGTTAACCCATCCTTTTGTAATTGCTTAGCGAGGCGATCGGCACCATGCTTGGTGCGGACAAAAATCAATACCTGCTGCCAATTACGGGCACCAATCACATGCGAGATAAGCTCCCGCTTACGATGACGATCGACTAAATACACCTGCTGGCTAACCCGATCCGCCGTGGCGTTAGCTGCCGCCACTTCAATTAAAACGGGCTTATTTAATAAGGCATCGGCTAACTGTTTAATTTCTTTGGAATAGGTGGCTGAAAATAATAAGGTCTGCCGTTTTTCCGGCAGTTTCGCCATAATCCGCTTGATATCGACAATAAAGCCCATATCCAACATCCGGTCGGCTTCATCCAGAACTAATACCTCAAGCTGACTCAGATCTACCGTCTCTTGATGTAAATGATCAATTAACCGCCCTGGCGTTGCCACCAGAATATCTAATCCCAGCTCAGCCGCATCGTATTGTGGCCGAATCGACACCCCACCATAAAATACCGCACTCATTACCGGTAAATGGCGGCTATAAGTTTGTACACTTTCAAAAACTTGCTGGGCCAGTTCGCGGGTGGGGGTTAATACCAATACCCGCACTTGCGCCTTGTTTAAGACTTTAGGCGCATTGAGCAGTTGCTGCAGCAGTGGTAGGGTAAAAGCGGCGGTTTTGCCGGTGCCCGTTTGTGCCCCTGCTAACACATCTTTGCCGCTTAAAATCTGCGGAATGCTTTGTTGTTGTACCGGCGTTGGGCTAACATAGCCTTGCTCAGCTAAGACACGTAAAATAGGCTCAGCCAGAGCCAAGGATTGAAACGACATGGTTATTTCCAAAAGATCTGTATCAAAAACATCAAATAATGCGCAATTATAGCAGATACGCCTGCTACAAGATATTCTGGTACTTTTTGCAAGCCTATGACTAATCAAACATGGTTTCTTTATATGATTCGAACGGCTAGCGGTCATCTCTATACTGGCATCAGTGTCAACCTAGAGCGGCGTTTGCGACAACATAAGGGAGAGCTAAAAGGTGGCGCTAAAGCGCTGCGCGGCAAAGGCCCACTCACCTTGGTTTTCCAACACACTTATGTCGATCGTGCCAGTGCCAGTAAAGCCGAGTATCAGCTTAAACAACTCAGTAAAGCCGCGAAAGAGCAGCTAATTAGCGAGCAATCATGGAAAATTTCTACCTAGTACTAGCCTATCTGGTGATCGGCATGTTGTTAAGACGACTGCCTGCTATGCCAGAAAACAGCGGCTTAGCCTTGAATATCTATGTATTGTACGTTGCCTTACCCGCGTTGATTTTAAAAAATATCAAACTGTTGGAATTTTCTTATGCCTTAATGATTCCTGCCGTAACACCTTGGCTATTATTAGTGGTGGTCGTCGCTAGCGTATTTGCGCTGAGTAAAGTCTTTAACTGGTCACGCGAAGTGACGGGCGCCCTTCTAATTGTGTTGCCCTTGGGGAATACCTCCTTTTTAGGCTTCCCCATGACCGAAGCCTTATTTGGACAAAGCGCTATGCCCTATGCCGTGGTCTATGATCAAGTTGGGTCTTTTATTGCGTTGGCGACCTATGTCACCATTGTCGCCGCTATTTACAGCCCGAGTATGAGCAAACCGACACCCAAAAGTATTTTGTTGAAAATTATTACATTCCCTTCTTTTATTGCATTAGTGACCGGTTTGCTGATTAGAGACTTAGCCTTTCCGCCATTAGCCACTAATTTAATTAATAATTTAGCCGCAACCTTAGTGCCAGTGGTGATGATAGCGGTAGGGTTTCAACTTAGTTTTCGCTTTAGTAAAAACGAGGTTTCGCCTTTAATAAGTGCCCTTGGCATTAAATTACTACTGATGCCCTTTGCTGCTTGGGTACTTTGGACCACGCTGGGGCAAACCGGAATAGCTGTACAAATCAGTATTTTTCAGGCGGCGATGCCGCCCATGATCTCGGCAGGGGCTATCGCAATTATGGCAGGTCTTGCGCCACGCTTGGTCAGCGGCATTATTGGCTTGGGTATTTTGGCAGGGCTGATCACGCTACCCGTGGTTTTTTGGTTATTGCAACGCATTTAGCCATGCACTACACAGGATTATAACGCTGCCAAGGCTGCATAGATTAACGTCAAAATTGAGCCATAACGGCCCGTTTCAAAACGATCCCCCATAAAATCATCACCCTGACTGTCGGCTAAAATGGGGCTATGCTTTTTATTTGTCAGTAAAACCACTATTAACTGCTTAGCGGGATCAATCACCGTGGCTGTGCCCGTCCAACCGGTGTGGCCATAGGCATAATCACTGGCATAAGCACCAAAATGCCAAGCGAGCTCCCCTCCAACAGCAAGGCGCCAGCCTAGGCCGTAACTCGGATAATAAGGCGACGGGCGGGTAAATTGCTGCAGTGTGCTTTGCTGAAAAAATTGTTGCCAGCCATAGCCACCGCCTTGCAATGCCACTGCCATTAATTTTGCTAAATCGGCCGCTGAGCTAAATAACCCCGCATGACCAGCTACCCCCTGAAATGCATAAAAAGCATTCTCATCATGCACTTCGCCCCAAACCACTTCCTGACGTATCGACGGAAAGGTGATCCTACCGGCTCGGCTATTGCCAGCGAGTTCCGTGGCGGCTAGCTGAGTTTTAGCCATACCTTTTGCTAAGGGGTTAAACATGGTCTGCTGCAAGCCTAATACCTGATAAAACTGTTGCTCTACATAGGTATCCAACGGCTGGCCAACCAAGCGCTCCACCAGCATGCCCAGCAACATAAAGTGAATATCGCTGTATACCGCCTGTGGTACTTTGGCGGGTGCAAATGGGACCTGGGTTACAATACGCTGCTCTACAGCTGACTTGCTTTGCGCAAAAAACGCTTTGCCATAGCGCTGATCTGGCCGGAAGAAAGGCAAGGCTGCAGGTGCCCCTGCCGTATTGTAAAGTAAATCGCGCACTTTAATTTGCTCACGCCCAGCGCCTTGAAACTCGAGAAGGTAATGCTGAATAGGTAAGTTAATATTCAGTTTGCCCGTACTGACTAGCTGCATTAAAGCATAGTTAGTTGCATACATTTTGCTGTTAGAGGCGAGATCAAACAGCGTATCTGGCTGCATGGCAACAGGAGATAGTAAGGGTTGGCCATGCTGATCATAACGCTTAGCATAACCATAGGCGCTATGTTTAATAATGATGCCGTCCTTCGCCACCAGTAAGACGGCACCAGGAAAACCCTGCGCCACCTCAGTTAAGATCAGCTCATCCACTTTGGCAAAGGCAGCGCTATAGCGCGTTAAATCTTCCCTTAAGGTTGGAAATGGCAAGCTCAAGCTTACCCTAGCCTCAGCCGGCTTGATATCGACTAACTGCAGGTAATTGTCACCGTTTGTCGTAAACGCGGCTAAATCTAACTTAAAGGGTTGACCATCTGCAGAGCGGCTTACTCGCAGCGACTGCTGGTTAACCTTAAGCACTATCTCGTGCGCTTGCTGCATATCGATCAGTAATTCGCCTTGACCAGCATAGGCTAAAAAACGACGGCGATTGTTTAAGGCTTGACGCGAGCTGCGCTGCTCTGGCCAGTGCAGCTGTAACTGCCCTTGACCATTGGTGAACGCGGCGTGTTCAGCTTGAGTGAGGGAGGAAATCTTTAGCGGCACAGGTTCAACCCGTGTATTCGTATTCTGGGCGCAAGCGGATAACAACAGCGCGCTCAGCAGGACGATCACCCTTTGTAACGGCATACGGTTTACCTCGCGCTGCTTAATCCTTATTGCGCCAGCAACCCTGCTACACCTCAATCAATCCTTGTCTTAGCAGGGTATGGCGGGAACTTTGGCGCCCCTTAGTTAAGCGTCACTTTAGCAAATTTACGTTTACCGACTTGGTAAATCTGCGTCGTTCCTTTGGCAATTTCTAGCTTCGGATCATCGACTTTTTCATCGCCATTTAATTTCACCGCACCTTGCTTAATCATCCGAATGGCTTCAGAGGTACTCTCAACCAAGGCGGCCTCTTTTAACAGGTTGGCGATAGGCATGCTTTCACCCGCACAATTCAAGCTGATTTCAGCAATCTCATCAGGTAAGGCATTTTTACTAAAGCGCTGCGTAAAGTCTTCATGTGCGGCCTCGGCTGCAGCCTCATCATGGAAACGGGCAATAATTTCTTTGGCCAGCGCAATTTTTACATCACGCGGGTTAGTGCCATTTTGCACGTCCAGCTTTAATTGCTGGATCTCACTAACAGGGCGGAAACTCAATAAATCATAGTAACGCCACATCAGATCATCAGAGATCGACATGATTTTACCAAACATCTCATTTGGCGCATCGGTAATACCAACGTAATTACCTAAAGATTTTGACATCTTTTGCACACCGTCTAAGCCCTCCAGTAGAGGTACCATCATCACGGTTTGCGGGCGCATGCCTTCTTCTTTTTGTAGCTCACGGCCCATTAGCAAGTTAAAGCGTTGATCGGTTCCGCCCATCTCGACATCGGCTTCGAGCGCCACAGAATCCCAGCCTTGTACCAACGGGTATAAAAACTCATGAATAGAGATAGACTGATTATTGGCAAAACGCTTTTTAAAATCGTCACGCTCTAACATGCGCGCCACGGTTTGCCGTGAGGCCAGCTTAATCATGCCAGCAGCGCCTAGCTCGCCCATCCACTCAGAGTTAAACGCCACGCGCGTTTTCGCCGGATCAAGAATTTTAAACACTTGCTCTTTATAGGTCTCGGCA
>CAZNXI010000122.1:302-9255 GCA_964577005.1 uncultured Rheinheimera sp. | reverse complement strand
GCTTGTTGATCAGAACGGTATGACCTAAATGCAAATCAGGTGCGGTCGGATCAAAGCCCGCCTTGATTTTTAAAGGCTTGCCTTCTTTTAACTTGGCAATTAGCTCTTCTTCGAGCAGAATCTCCTCGCAACCGCGCTTTAATTCCGCTAATGCCTGCGCCCAATCGGCCATGTTTAACTCCTGACAATAGATAGTTTTGCTTACAGAACAGCCATTCTATAGCATGTTCCAGCAGGGGGAAACGCACAAAAGTCTGGTATCTCCGAAAAAAACGGTATATGCTCGCTTTTTGTGCACTTTTAGATAGTCTTTGCTGTATGCCCCATTTTGTTGCTCAACTGCCTTCTCGTCATCGCCTACTTATTTTGTTGGTATCACTTTTTATTGCGGTTATTCTGTTACTGCCCTCAGAACAAGCCTCTGCTTCCAGGGCGAATGAAAGCAATGCCTTGGAAGTGGGTAAACGTTACACTGTTCCACTCGATTTACCCACAGAAACGCCGATCACAGTATTGCCAGAGCTTGATGAAAGCCTTGACGATCTGCCACTAGCTGCATTTGGGCTTACTTGGACCGTACTTGAAGTACAAACGGGGGACATTTTAGCGTCGTTATTTCGCAAAGCCGGTGTTAACCAGCAAACCATGCAACAGATTTTGGATTTAGGCAAATCAACCCGCACCTTAACTCGGTTGTTTCCTGGCGAAAAATTAGAATTTGGTTTAGATGAGCAAGGACAATTACAACAATTACGCTACGCTGTAGATCGTTTAACCACGCTGGAGATCAGCCGACAAGCAGATGGACGTTTTCAGGTTGCTGAAGTAAAGAAAACGATTGAAGCGCGCCAGCAATTTGCCACCGCTAAGATCCGCAGCAGCTTTTGGGCTGCCGGTTTAAACGCCGGACTTAGTGAAGCACAAATTATGTTACTCGCCGGTATTTTTGGCTGGGATATTGATTTTGCTCTGGATATTCGTGCGGGTGATAGCTTTAGTGTGATCTTTAATGCTGAATATGTTGATGGCGAATATCTAGGTCGAGGTCAGATCCTTGCTGCGCAATTTAGCAATCAGGGGCAGGTTTACCAAGCAATCCGCCATACGGATGGCAATTATTATAAACCTGATGGCGAGAGTATGCGTCAGGCTTTCTTAAGAGCGCCGGTAAGTTTTCAATATGTCAGCTCTAACTTTAATCCACGTCGCTTGCATCCGGTGTTAGGCACGGTGCGTGCTCACAATGGCACTGACTATGTAGCCCCAGTTGGAACCCCCATTATGGCTGCTGGTGATGGCCGTGTTACCCATTCCGCTTATAACAATGTCAATGGCCACTATGTGTTTATTCAACATGCCAATAATATTGTCACTAAATATCTGCACTTATCCAAAAGAGATGTAAAAAGTGGTGATAGAGTGCGACAAGGGCAAACCATAGGCCGTTTAGGTGCAACGGGGAGAGTGACGGGCGCGCATTTACACTACGAATTTTTGCAAAATGGCGTACATCGTAATCCGCGTACTGTGAAATTACCGCAGGCAACGCCACTGGGCGGTGCCGAACGCCAGGCTTTTTTACAGCAAGCCAATTTGGTGTTAGCGCAATTACAAAGCCAACAACAAGCTTATCTCGCGCAGCAATCTCATCATGATGAAGCACAGACTGCGGCAAACTAGGCAAGAAGCATAAAAACGCCCCCTGAACATTGCCGTAAATTATTACCAATACAAGAAAACAAAAAAGGTGCCGCAGCACCTTTTTAAATTTGCGACAATGCTTAGCCTACCAGCGCTAACAAGATGCCCGCCGCAACTGCCGAGCCGATAACACCCGCAACATTAGGCCCCATAGCATGCATTAATAAGAAGTTATGCGGATCCGCTTCTAAACCAAGCTTATTCGATACCCTAGCCGCCATGGGCACCGCAGAAACGCCTGCTGAACCAATTAAGGGGTTAATCGGCTGTGTAGAGAACTTACTCATTAATTTCGCCATTAAAATACCCGTAGCTGTGCCTATGGCAAAAGCCACCATACCAAGCACTAGGATACCAAGCGTTTGTGTAGTTAAAAACAACTCCGCACTTAACCGCGAGCCAACCGCTAAGCCTAAAAAGATAGTTACAATATTGATCAACTCATTTTGTACCGTTTTACTTAAGCGGTCGACTACACCACACTCTTTCATCAAATTACCTAAGCAAAACATCCCAATTAATGGCGCTGCCGTAGGCAATAATAAAATGGTGAGCAACAACAGCAAAAGTGGGAACACAATCTTTTCACGCTTACTCACTACCCGTAATTGCGTCATCTTGATTTTGCGTTCTTTTTCAGTCGTTAAAGCACGCATTATCGGTGGCTGTATCAACGGCACTAACGCCATATAGGAGTATGCTGCCACCGCAATGGCACCCAACAAATCTGGCGCTAAGCGTGATGCCAGAAAAATAGCGGTTGGACCATCAGCACCACCGATAATGGCAATAGCGGAGGCTTCTTTTAACGTAAAACTTAAACCGGGTACCCAATTAAGTGCAATAGCACCAAACATCGTAGCAAAGATACCAAATTGTGCTGCAGCACCTAAAAACAGCATGCGCGGATTGGCAATAAGGGCACCAAAGTCGGTCATAGCGCCAACACCAAGGAAAATCAGCAGTGGGAATAAACCGGATGCAATACCTAAATCATAAAACAGATAAAGAATACCCCCTGGTTCCCCCATACCGGCAAGTGGAATATTGGTTAAAATCGTACCAAATCCTATTGGCAGTAATAATAAAGGTTCAAAACCGCGGGCAATAGCCAGATAAAGTAAGCCTACCCCAACCAGCATCATAACCACCTGGCCTGGTGTAAAATGTACCAAGCCGGTTGAAGCAATTAGCGTCTGAATCGCGTCCATCAGAAATCCTTGTTATCACCCGCCTGGGTTAATCGAAACTAATCAGCACATCACCGGTGGTGACAGTATCACCAGCGGCCACATGAATTTTGGCAACGACACCATCCGACACCGCTCGCACTTCCGTTTCCATCTTCATGGCTTCCATAATGATCACCACATCACCGCGCTTAACACTCGCGCTGGGCTTGGTCACAATTTTCCAGATATTACCGGCTAAAGGCGCATTTAAGGTGGCACTGCCGGTAACCGAAGCGCTGCCTGGAATATTTTCTGATACCACTGGCTTCACACTGCTTAATTCGCCGGTTGGTGCGACCTCGACTTCATAAACTTTACCATCGACTCTGACACTGTAGGCAGCAGGACCACTTTGACTTACCGCGGCTTTGACTGTGGGGGTATCAGGTTGCTCAAGCACTAAGCCAGGTGCAGGCTCGAAGGCAGCAGGATTATTGCGGTTTTTCAGGAATTTCAAACCCACTTGCGGAAATAACGCATAGGTTAAAACATCATCCACAGTGTCAGCGGCAAGCTCGATATGTTCAGTTTTCGCCAGCTCAGTGAGCTCTGCAGTTAACTTTGCCATTTCAGGTGTTAACACATCAGCTGGACGACAAGTAATCGCCGTGCCTCCTGCCAGCACTTTTTGCTGTAACTCCGCGTTAACGGGGGCAGGTGTGGCACCATATTCCCCTTTCAGTACACCGGCCGTTTCTTTGGTAATACTTTTATAACGCTCTCCTGTTAAGATATTTAATACTGCCTGAGTACCGACAATTTGCGATGTCGGTGTGACAAGTGGTAAAAACCCTAAATCTTCTCGAACCCGCGGGATCTCTTTTAAAACTTCATCGAGCTTTTCCAGCGCCCCCTGCTCTTTTAGCTGACTTTCCATATTGGTTAACATGCCACCAGGGACTTGTGCTAACAATATTCGGGCATCAACCCCTTTTAATGAACCTTCAAACTGGGCGTATTTTTTCCGCACATCACGAAAGTAAGCCGCAATATCCGCTAACAGTTCCATATTTAGCCCTGTATCACGTTCAGTACCTTCGGTAATTGCCACTAACGTCTCTGTAGCACTATGACCATAGGTCATACTCATCGAAGAGATCGCCGTATCGAGCATATCAATACCAGCATCTACCGCTTTCTGATAGGTTGCTGTACTTAATCCCGTCGTCGCATGACATTGCATCGCCAAAGGAATCTTCACTGCCTCTTTAATACGGGTAACTAACTCTTCACAATCATAGGGTTTCAATAAACCGGCCATATCTTTGATACAAATAGAGTCACAACCCATATCTTCCAGCTGCCGAGCCATATTGACCCACATATCTACGCTATGCACTGGGCTTACGGTATAAGAAATAGTTCCTTGAGCGTGAGCCCCTACTTTAATGGCGGCCTGCACTGCAGTTTGTAAGTTGCGGATATCGTTCATCGCATCAAAAATGCGGAAAACGTCAACACCGTTATCGTGTGCCCGCTCGACAAAACGCGTAACGACATCGTCAGCATAATGCCGATAACCCAGCAAATTCTGACCACGCAGCAACATTTGTTGCTTAGTGTTGGGCATTGCCTTTTTTAATTCTCGAATACGATGCCAAGGATCTTCACCTAAATAGCGAATACAGGCATCAAAGGTTGCGCCACCCCATGATTCCACTGACCAATAGCCAACTTTATCCAGCTTACTGGCTATCGGTAACATATCCTCTAAGCGTAAGCGTGTAGCCAACAAAGATTGATGTGCATCACGCAACACCAATTCGGTTAATAATAAGGGCTTCGTCATGCCAATATCCTCTTGGTCAGTTTATTGTTTTTGGCGGTATTGATGTACTGCAGCACTAATAGCCGCAATAATCGCTGGAGAGACATTATCTGATACAGTTTCTGTGCTACTGGTTTTATCCTGCACTTTAACGGGGAAAAAACGTTGGATCGTCTTACTCATTAATTGCAAAAGTAAAACTAATACAAATAAGAACGTAAAAACGCTCACCATACCGATGAACATTAAAGCCGCGGCTTCCAACAGTAAGTCTGCAACCATCAATATTTCTCCATAAATGCTACCGGACACGTTAGCGACTAAACAGCACGCTGCCGGACAGCACACGTAAGTTTATTTTTACAGTATGGCGCAAAGCAGCAATACACGAAAATAAATTCTAGTGATGTTTAGTATTGATATTTGTATACGATTTGCGCTAGACAATCAACCGTAAAGACATTTAAATTTCTAGCCGTCTAAATGGTTTTAATTGGATGGGTACTTCATTACAAATTAGCTAACGTTGTAACGGTCTTCAACTGCACAGCTTACTGATCTAAAAAGCTTTTGCTAGGCGCTACTCTTTTTCCGCTTGGTCGACAGTTAAAGCCATCACCAAATCTTGCAATAGCTGCTGCCACCCCTGACTAAGCGCTTGCACCATAGCGGGGTAACCATCGTCAGCTAAGTCAACCTGATAAGCAAAAGGGGTGCTGGTAACGGTGCCTATTGAGCTAAGCGTATAGTAACCACTTACGGTGGCTTGCCCCTGTTCATCGGCATAAAAGCGATGAATATCCAACTGTAGAATCCGAGCACCCGGAGTGTTAAAGGCGGTAATAGTCTGGTTGGGGAGCGCTAACAATAGATACTCTAGTAGCTGCCGTTGTAATTGCTGTTCTAACGCATCAGCCCATAAATGCTGGCGTGCAACATTAAACTCCACCGCCGATTGCCGTAACACTAATCCACTGCCATTTAAATAATTGGCCACCTTGATGGGCGCTACGGTAAGAGGTTGTTGTATTTCATTATTTACCTGCAAGGGCGCTTTCGTAACCAACTGATAATAGCGAATATCGTTAGCAGGGCTACTACAACCCACCAAACAAACTAACAAGGTGCAAGAGACTATCGCGGTAAGTTTCATTCTTTAGCTTTCCTTGGCTGAGGATCGGCATTATCACTGGCATTAATTAACAGCGCATTACTTTGCTGATTGAGTAGCTTTAATACGGGTTGCAGTTCACGTAATACTTGATCGAGCATTTGCAAATTGTTATTGGCGCGATCATATGCAACAGAGCCTGGGCTAATTCCCGCTAAAGCTCGACGAATCTCGGCTAAACTTTGCTGTATTTCGCTAGGCAATTGCTGCAATTCCGGTTTAACAACTAACTGCTGCAAACTGTTAATCAGCACTTCGCTCCGTTCAAGTAATTGCTCTGTGGCGGCCAAGGTAGTTTGGCCCTGAGCCAAAAAGGGCTCTAGCTGCAGATTATTAATCTTATCTAAGGCGGTAAGGACTTTCTGTTCAATATTACTCAAGCCACTTCGTGCAGAAGGTAAGCTTGGATAACCCGCTTGCTGACTAAGCACAATCTGCTCGGAATAAAGTTGCTGCAGCTTAGCATCCACTAAAAGGTCACTGTTGATATCCAAATCGACATAAAGCGATCCAGTCAGTAAATTACCGGTTTTCAAAATAGCATGCAAACCACGCTGTATCGCAAGGTCTAACTCTTGCCCTAGTTGCGCTAAACTCAGATTTTCATATAAACGTCCCGCCTCGACGCGAATTAACACCGGTATGCCCTGATTTAAAGACACTTCGAAAGGCTTCTCCATCGCAAAGAAAAAAGGCACACTGGTGACGGTTCCTACGCGCACGCCGCGATATTCTACTGGCGCTCCCGCTTTTAAACCCCGTACCGATTCGTCAAAGAAAACCAAATATTCAACAAATTGATGATACATACCCTCTTGAATGCTTTGCCGATCAGGAAATAATTGATACTCAGCACCACTTTTGGCAGTCGAGCCCGCAGGCCAACCATCCATCACATCAAAACTGACACCACCACTCAATAAGGTCGCGGCCGAGCCAATATCAACTGCTAAACCTTCTGCTGAGAAATCGATAGAAACGCCGCTACTTAACCAAAATCTGACATTTTCTGTCACTAGGGCATCATAAGGCTGTCGGATATATAACTGGTAATGCGTGCGACGTTCGGTTAAGTCAAAATCACTGCTTTCCACAGTCCCTACTTCATAGCCTCGGTATAACACCGGATCTCCCACCGCTAAGCCGCTGGTGTCAGACGTTTGTAAACGAACACGAACCCCAGGCGCATCTGCCGGTGCGACGGGTGGGGTATTTAATAGCGGATGGGTTAACCGAATATAGGTTGAATCACCAGGTTGCAGTTCAATATAAGCCCCAGAGAGTAAGGTATTTAACCCCGTCACGCCACCACGGCCAATTTGTGGTTTCACCACCCAAAACTGCGAGTCTTCGTTTAATAGTGGCGTCACATTCGGTTTCATTCGCGCTTTGATCATGACCTGATTAAGATCTTTGCTCAGTTCTACCGACACCACCTGTCCCACATCGACACTACGATTCTTAATTTGGGTTTTGCCGGCAATGATACCTTCAGCATCCTCAGCAATTAACAGCAACATCTCGCCTTGCTGCTGAAAATGGTTAAACAGCATCCAAGCCCCTATCAATAATGCGGCAATCGGCACGATCCAAATCGGTGACCATTGCCGAATGTGCTTGATCTTGGCTTGTGTTAACTGCGCTTCTGTCACACTTACTCTCCTTGTTGCCTCTGCTGATCCCACAGTAAACGCGGGTCAAAACAGATGGCTGCTAACATTGTTATCACGACCACCGCGGCAAATACCAGCGCGCCAACGCCTGGAAAAACACTCATCAACAAATCGAAACGCACCAATGTGGCCAAAATAGCGACGACGAGCACATCGACCATAGACCAGCGTCCAACCCAATCTACCAATAAATAAAGTTGGCTACTAAACTTACCTTTCGCACGTCTTGGCTGTTGTGTTTGATAACACAGCCAAAACATCACAAGGATTTTTAACACAGGGATTATGACACTGGCTAATAAAATCACCAATGCCACTGGATATTCTCCATCCTGCCACATCAGCATAAAACCGCTGATAATCGTTGAGTCAGTAATATTGCCAAACGACACAGTACGCATAATAGGCAACAAATTAGCCGGTATATACAAAATACAAGCCGCAAACAACAACGCAAGAGTCTTCTGTAAGCTTGCAGGGACTCTGGGATACACTCGGCTAGCACAACGCGGACAATGGCTTTCGGTTATGGCAACAACAGCCGTACAACAAGCACACAATTTTAGCTGTTGCTCTAACCCCCCTTTGCCGGCAACTGCGCTAACCTTCGGTTTTGGCGAAGGTGCTATTTTCGACCACATTTCATGTCGGTCAATCACTTGAAAAGTGCGTAAATGTAATAGACAAAACAGACAAAAGGCCCAAAAACTTAAACCCAAGGAGATATCGGTATTCGCCACTAGCTTAACAAAACTGATTAACAGCCCCATTAAAAAGATATCCACCATACTCCAAGGCTTGAGCATAAAAAGCACTCGAGCCACCCAAATCCGCGCGGGTAATTTAACTAGCATACCTAATTTGAGATAAATTACCGCACACATACAAAAGGCAGGTACTGCTTGAATAAATAACCACACTAGTATCGCTAAGGCTTGATGGTATTCGCTAAACAGTACCGTTACCGTATCAAAAAAGTGCATTTCGCTGCGGTTGCCAGCCACGCCTAAGCTGACAAACGGAAAGAGGTTGGTCAGCAGCATCATAAAGAGCGCAGACGCCGCATAAAGAACCGGCCTCAAAATCGGCTGAGGCTGCCTTACATCAAGCTGATGATCACAACGCAGACAATGCGCCTGCTCACCTTCTTGCAGTTGCGGCAAGTGCTGTAACAAATCGCAATGCCGGCATAGCACCAGCTCAGCACCAGAGGTAGGTGCTGTCGTCGCAAGCGGCGTACTAATGGCTGAGCTATTGGTGGCTAACACAGGGTTTCCGGGATATTAAGACCGCGGTAAGTAGTGCTGTTATAGCATATTTCAAACAATCTGTAGAGAGCATGCTGTTGTTCATTCATGAAAAACACCTCCCCGAGCAAAGTGTACTATGCGTTTACCACCTCGTTCGA
>CAZNXI010000122.1:0-292 GCA_964577005.1 uncultured Rheinheimera sp. | reverse complement strand
CCCTGCTAAGGGCTTTGAACCACACTAAAATCTGCGGTTACTTTAGGTTAAGTCAATTCCAGATTTGTGCATCCGGTGGCTAAACGCGCCGTACAACTTTGTCGGGGCACGCTGTGGATACCTCCCTGTACGCTGCTGTTTTTCATCCCTGAAAAACACCTCCCCGAGCAAAGTGTACTATGCGTTTACCACCTCGTTCGATTTCTGTTTAGCCCGATAGCTCACTAATCTAATTTAAGCCCTTGGCTGCGGTAGAATTTTTGTAACAGCAGCAGGGATGCTGCGCAGGCTG
>CAZNXI010000121.1:0-9266 GCA_964577005.1 uncultured Rheinheimera sp. | reverse complement strand
CCATAGCCCGCGCTTTAGTTGGCAGCCCAGCACTGCTGTTGGTCGATGAGCCCACTGGTAACCTAGACTCGAAAAACGGCGATGCGGTAATGGATATGCTATGCGAGCTAAACAGCATCGGCACCACGCTATGTATGGTAACGCACGACCCGCGCTACGCCGATATGGCCAGCCGTAAACTGCACTTACTCGATGGCCGCATTCTGGATGCCGAGAGTACGCCAATAATTAAAACAAAAGCAGCATTGCATGAGCAATAACCTAGAAGTGATGAACACATTCAGGTACATCCGCCAAAGATCAACAATATAAACGCAGTGGTATAAAAACAATAGAAAAGGACCCGCACTATGTTTGTCTATCAGCTCAGAACCGCCAGCCAAAATTTGCTGAGACGCCGCAGCTTTGCGCTTAGTGTCGTGCTAACGATGAGTATTACGCTGGGCATTTTATTAAATGCTGCCGGCCTGTTTTATTATTTGGTATTGCAGCCGCTGCCTTATCCAGAATCAGAGCGGTTATATAAAGTAGAGCAATTACAAATTGATACGTCTGGCCTGCCAAATGTAAATGCCTATGGTTATGCCAGCCTGATGCATTTGTATCAGCAGCAGCAACTAGAACACGCTGTATTCTCTAGTGTCGGACTAGCCCATTATGACGATGAAGTACTGGTGTCACACCCTGCTCAGCCCAAACTGGCCACCAGCTACATCACGGCAGACTTTTTTCAGACTCTCGCTGCTAAACCTCACCTTGGCCAGTTATTTCAATCGATCAGTAGTCCGGAACTAGCTGAACCAACTGCGATGCTAAGCTACCCCGCCTGGCAAGCATTGTTTGCAGCCGATCCGGATATTATTGGCAAACTGATCAACATTCGTGGTAACAGCTATAAGGTAGAAGGCGTGCTAAGTGCCGATTTTACCGAACCTGAACTGTCGCACTCTGGCAGACAAACAGCCATTTGGCTACCCTGGCATTTTAATCCGACTCCCACTGCCAACCGCAGTCGCTGGGGAGATCGGGCAAACCCGCGTATTTTTATTGGTAAGCTAAAACCGCAGATCTCTTTGCTGCAAGCTCAGCAGAGTGTGACTGACCTGGTCGACCGAACCTGGCGCCGGGAAGTCGCAGCTATTCCTTTTTATCAGGGCTGGCGCATTGAGATGAAATTCAGTGCTTTTCGGGACGTGATCTTTGGTAACAGTAATCTGGTTGCTTATCTGATGCTGGCATGTGCTGTCGCCTTATTACTGATAGCAACTGCCAATATCGCTAATTTATTATTGGCCCGAGCAGCGGAGCGGAACAAAGAACTGGCGCTTTGCGCTGCAGTTGGCATTCGCCCGGCGCAGCTACGCATGATCTTGTTTACCGAAACCGCAGTAATGATGACACTAGCAGCACAACTTGGCTGGTGTATTTCATTGCTAGGAAACCGCTTTATCCGGCACAACCTGCCTGAAGTATTACCTTTGTCTGGTTATAATACTCTCAACTTTACGGCTCTACTGCTTGGCTTAGTTGTAATGCTTGGTCTGGCACTACTATTTGCTTTGCTCTGTACAAAACAGCTAAATTACCAGCGACTACAAGCTCAATTGTGCTCTGGCGGTAAAGGTAGTAAGGCTCAAATTCCGCGATCTATCAGGCAAACTTTGGTGTATAGCCAGGTTGCGGTTGCAGGCAGCTTATTACTGATTAATCTGACATTTTTACTCAGTGCCGTCAGTACTATCCGCGACCCGCAAGTCTTTGTTACCGAAAACCTGTTAAGCCTTGATGTGCAGCTAAACACCCCACAACCACTGACACCTGAGCAATATAATGCTGTGCTGAATCAGCTTACGACACAACTAAAACAGCTACCGCAGGTAGCGGCTGTAAGTCGTGCCATGTCACCACTGGTCAGCGCCACCAATACCTGGTCACTCATTGATGTGCATTCACAAAAAACAGTGTTGCCACAAGCCCAAATTGTTGATGAATATTTTTTTAACGTTACTGCCCAACCAATGCTGGCAGGGCAAGACTTTAGTACTCAGCAAGTACAAACTGCTGACAAAGTATTGATTATTAATGATGTGTTGGCTAACTCTTTATATCCAGACAGCTCAGCCATTGGCCAGCAATTATCTTTTGATCTGACTTCTGGCCCCGAAGCATCCTTTACCATTATTGGCGTAGTTCAGGGCCTGAAAAGACCAGGAGCAGCAACAATACCACCACGCGTATACCGACCAATGAACAGCGGCAGCCGTTATACCATTGCATTGAAACTAGGGCAGCAACTGCAAAAACATCAGTTACTGACAACACTGCAACAAGTTAGCGATATGCTGGTGATCTATCAGCTCGTTTCATTACAACAGCAAAAAGCTAACCTGTTAAGAAATCAATACTTAACCGCCAACGCGGCCATTTTTTTAACCTTGCTGTCTATCTTGCTGACGGCTATCGGTCTGTATGGTGTTATTCATTACAATGTGCAACTGCGTAGCAGTGAGATCGGCATCCGA
The DNA here is from genome assembly GCA_964577005.1 of uncultured Rheinheimera sp. Classification (GTDB taxonomy): domain Bacteria; phylum Pseudomonadota; class Gammaproteobacteria; order Enterobacterales; family Alteromonadaceae; genus Alishewanella. The sequence goes on along the minus strand of CAZNXI010000121.1, from coordinate 6,744 downwards.
CTGGCTTTAGGGGCCAACAGATCTCACATTATCCGCTTGTTCCTGCGTGACAATGCTCTACCTTTTGTTGCTGGTGTGCTAAGCAGCATACTGTTGGTACTGGTGGTACGTGGTCATTTGCACCAGCAAGTTCAGCAAGTTATGGAGCATAATCTGCCCCTATTATTACTGCTCAATACCTGCTGCTTACTTTGTCTGTCGCTGTGTGCTTTGTTGTTACCGCTACGGAAGTGTTTACAACAGCCAGCAAATCAGTTAATTCATACCCGTCAGGAGAGTCTATAAGATGCTGGCTAGCAGAGATCTAAGACTAGCGCTGTACGCCTTAAGCAAAACCAAAGGCTACGCCGCCACTGTGGTGCTAACAATGGGGATCACCATAGCCGGTTTTGTTATCGTGCTGACGCTGGGCTATTTTTTGCTGTTTAAGCCTTTACCTTATGCCGAGCAGGACAAACTATACCTGATAGACTACCAGCGCTGGGATCAGCACAATGTGATGCAGTCCTCCTCTTTACTGCACCCAGCCGCAGAGCATTTGTATCAGCAACTGCAACAATCGGCACAGGACTCTGACAGCCAACAGGCGTTGCTGTACTTTGCCAATGAAGTGGTTACCTCTGAGCCAGCCCAACCCCGCTTAGCCACGGCTTATGTCAGCCCTGAGCTGGCGGAGCTGCTTGGCATACAGATGGCCGCTGGCCACTGGTTTAGTAATGACTACCGGCCGGGAAGTTTTAATGCCGGTGCTGTTATCAGCTATCAGACATGGCAGCAACTGTTTCAGCAACGGCATGATATTTTAACGCAGCGGGTCAATGTGAATGGCATCAGCCACCCGATTATCGGCGTGCTGGATCAAGCCTTTGTGGCCCCCCAATTGTCGGAAATCGGGCAGGAAGCACAACTCTGGCTGCCATGGGACTACAATAATTCCGCATTTCAGAGCAGTTGGTGGCTGACTGACGATAAAACCTTTCTGCTGCTGAAACTGGAGCAAAGCAACATTACTAGCTTTACCACCCAGCTGACGCCGCTCGTCAATGAATACTTCCAGCAACAGATTGTAGCTAATGAAAATTTCAGGGACTGGAACGTCGTACTAAAAGGCCGCCCGTTACGAGATGCTCTGGTTGCGGATAGCGGAAATACTTTGTTGTTACTGGCATTAAGCGCCGCAGGCTTATTACTGATCGCCAGCGCCAATATTTTGAATTTATTTTTATCCCGGCTATCGACTCAGCGAAAACAGCTGGCAATCAGTGCGGTACTAGGTGCCAGCAAGCGGCAGTTGTGGGCACAGTTGTTTGGCGAAACTGCGCTGTTAATGCTGCTGTCCGCTGCGCTGGCGCTGCTGATCTCAACATATGGTTTTGCTGTTATTCAGCAGTTTTTCAGCCAGCAGCTACCCAGAGCCGCTGAACTGAGTCTGACAGGTTTTACGGTATGCTGTGCACTGTTGCTAGCTTTGCTGCTGGCTTTGCTGCTGTCTGGCCTGGCACTAAGAAGTATTAACTATCGCCAGCTTAGTCATGAACTAAAGGGAAGCGGTAAAGGCACGGCTGTACAAATATCGCCGACGGTCAGAAAAGGCCTAGTTGTCTCTCAGGTAAGCATCGCCACCCTGCTGATTTTTTTCAGTGCCTTACTGGTACAAGATAGCACTACAAAACTCAACCGCTCATTAGGCTTTGACAGCCAGCATATCTTACAAATCGAATTTGATATTGCCACCATGGACTGGCAAGGCTGGGACCACTATGCGCCCAAAGTGGCGGAGCTGGGTGAGCAACTGCGTGCTTGGCCAGGGATAGAGCAGCTAAGCTTTGCTTACAGTCCATTAGCGGATCTGTATCAGCTCGCTATAACCGATACCTCGAATGATCGCCGTTACTACCCTTGGCATAGAAATGTTGATCATCATTACTTCTCAGTAGTTGGCCAGAGATTGTTAGCCGGTAATACCTTTAGCTGGCAAGATTTGGGCAGTGACTCAGTGATCATGATTAATGAGGCTTTTGCCGAACTGCTGACAGATGGTGATAGTGCCGCTGCCATTGGCCAGACATTGCGGCTGGATGCAGGCACAACCCCCATGACCGTTATTGGCGTGGTTGAAAACCTGCAATTGCCTGATAAACATACCGCACCACCACGATTTTATCTCGCCAATTATGGCACTACCTTATGGATGCTGGTAAAGCTCAGACCAAGTACAGAACTTAGCCGGGACAGTTTGATCCAAATGCTGAACCGTCTGGACCCGCAATTCGTGCTTACCCGATTTAACATGCTGGATAGCAGCCTCGCCCAGGCAAACTTTCCTCATCAGGCCAGGTTGATAGCCGCTATCAGCCTGGCGCTGTTGACCATCTTCTTAGCCTGTATCGGACTATTTGGCATAATGCATTACGGTGTTCAGGTGCGTGCTGCTGAATTCAGTATCAAACTGGCTATGGGCGCTCAGTATTTCCATATTGTGAAAGATTCTATACGAGAGTATCTGACTATGTTAATGCTAGGTATTGGCCTTGCAACATTAATTGCGGTGACAGGTTTAGTGATCTTTTACGATTGCTTGGCTCCTTACCTTAGCTGGCAGACCCTGCTGCTTTATGGAGCAACCCTGCTGATTATTTTTCTCACCTTAACCTTATCAAACCTGATGCCCTTGCGTAGCTTCAAAACCAAATGCATCAGTAGTAGGCTTAAAGGACTCAATGAGCCCTTTTAAAAATTTTTGATGCCCATAGAGGAACATACATGCGTTTTTTAAATTGGGCTGAGCTGCGCCATGCCGCCCTGATGCTGTGGCAGGCGAAGCGTTACAGCCTGACTATTATTGTTACTTTGGGGCTGACGGCAGGTGCTTTGCTCACAGCACTTCAGCTCAATTATCAAATATTGGCAGCACCTCTTCCCTATCCTGCCGCACAGCAACTGTATCTGGTAACAGGCCAAAGCTATACCGCTGAGCAACAAAATTATGGCAACCTAATGACGGTCGCCGGCACTGTTGCGCTATACCAGCAAGTGCAGCAATGGAGTCAAACCAAGGTCCCAGCAGCAACGTGGCCTTTAATAGCCAAGCCGCAGCAAGTGATACAACAAGCTTTAGTTGCCTTTGATACCAATGTTATTCGTAACCGTGACGATAGCCCAGAAGTACAGGTGGGTTATATCAGCCCCGAGTATTTCAGCCTGCTTGCAGTGCCTTTTGCTGCAGGGCATGCAATGCAACCAACCGATGGTTTAGCGCAACACAGCGCGGTAGTAGTGATTAGTGATACGCTATGGCAGCGGCTATTTCAGCGCAGCCCAACAGCCATCGGTCAAAGCCTGCAGCTTGGTGCTGTGTCGTTTCGGATTATCGGAGTTACAGCCGCCAGTTTTGTCGAGCCGGCATTACTGGGGCCAGGCCAGCAAACCGACATTTGGTTACCGTGGGATTTTAACCCGACCTATCAAGAGTTTAAAAACTGGTGGGGGGCACTGGCACCAAATCATCATGTGTTGTTACGCCTAACTGAGGGTACCGATGCTGAACAACTGGCACAGCAGCTGAGTTTACCGCTGAATCAGCGTTACCGCGAGGCGGTAGATGCCTCGCCTTATGCGCAGCATTTTGTGCAAAGCCATATTGGCATTAGCTTAGCGCCATTGGCAAGCGTAATTCGCGCCGACAGTGCCAACACGAGTTTGCTGGCGTTGCTGGGCTCTGTGTTGTTGTTGCTTATCGCTACAGTTAATTTGAGCCAGTTGTTATTGGCTCGCAGTTTACAACGACAACAGCAACAAGCGGTGCGGATAGCGTTGGGAGCACAGCCCTCGCAGCTGCTGGCACAGGCTTTTGCCGAGCTCATACTGCTGGTGCTTAGCGCCAGTCTGCTGGCTTTGGCTATCTGTGCTGCCCTGTTACCCCTGATCCGCGATTGGGGCGCACTTTATCTGGCACGGATGCAAGAACTGACATTACAGCCGTGGTTATGGGGGCTTACCCTAGTGCTATTATTGATAGCAGCCTATTGGCTCTGCCGGTCACAACAGCAGGCCCTAAGTTTAGCGCAATTACAACAGCAGTTGCAGCGCAGCGGTAAAGGCAACGCTGGTCAGCAGCAGCGCCGCTTTACCACCTTGTTGTTAACCCTACAGGCTGTTGCCACCGTTGTTCTATTGGTTCTCTGCCTGCAACTGGGGCAACAGGCCTGGCAACAGCTAAAGCAGCAACCGGGCTTCCAAACAGCGCAAGTTCAAAAGTTGGGGCTAAACCGCTTAACCATCGATACACGCTCAGTAACACAAACTGAGTTACTGGCATTACGCGATCATCTGGCACAACAAGCCGGTATTGAGCTAGCCGCTCTGGGTTATAGTACGGTATTGGAATTTAACGAACTGTCGGTACAAGATAGCCTAAGCTGGCCCGATACCCGTAATAGCAGCCTGCGACTAGAAAGCAATTATACCGACAGCCAACTGTTGCCGCTGCTAAAGAGCCCATTGCTTAGTGGCCGCTGGTTTACCGACAACGATCAGCGGGAAAATCGGGCAGTCGCCATTATTAATGTCACGGCTGCACAGCAACTGCTGCGGCAAAAACCAAACACAGCGCCAGACACCGCTGTGGCCGAGCCAACAACCCGAAGCAACTTCGATACCCAGCAAAACGCGCAAGGCATACTCGGCCAACGCCTGCTCTTTAATCAGGACACGCCTATCGAGATTATTGGCGTAGTGGCCGATTACAGCATGCCCGGTAAAGCAGAAGTCGCACGTATTTGGCTGCCTGATTTCTTTCATTTTTTACCAGATTTACTGCTGCGCTATCATCCCACAGTAGCGCCTTATAACACCGTGCAGCTAAACCAGTTACTGGCAGAGATAAATCCGGCCTATCGGGTACAGAGTAACGAGATGCTGGAGAAAAAACGGCAACAGAGTCAATTTTTAACCCGTCTAACATTAATGCTTACTTTAGGTTTGTCGTTGGCCGGCTTACTGCTGGCCGGTTTGGGTAGTTATGGCGTAGTAAGTTATCAGATTGGGCTACAACGCTACGAGCTTGGGGTGAGAATGGCGCTGGGTGCCAGCCCGCCAAAGATCTTGGGGCAATGGCTAAGTGCCAGTCTGTTACCTTGCGCATTGGGTTTTGCTGGCGGCAGCCTGCTATTAATGCTAGTAGCTAGCTCTACCATCAGCCTGCAAATGAGTAAACTGCAGGATTTAACAATAAGTGATTTTCTGTTACCACTTGTTTTAATGTTGCTGCTTAACAGTCTTACTACGTTATCTGCGATATGGTATATCATTAGCAAACCAGCTATTGAGGCGTTGCAAAATAATTAAATAACATGAAAAACGTAAAACTTCGAGCTATTACTTTAAACACTGACTGAATAAAGGCTGAATAATAGCTAGCTCAGTGTTACTGGCTATAAGGGTTTGCACCATTATTGAACATTTGTTGCGCTAAATTCAAACAGCGGTTGGCATAATCGCGCGCTTTATTAACAACTTTACCCAAATTTGCCTGTTGCTTTATTTACCTGATGATTTAAGGTAAAACCATCACATGGAGTGGTCAGTGCAGTTGCAGGTAGCACGCCTTGGGTACACCCGTTTTGTTGAGTAGGGTCATACCCTCTATAACCAAAAAAATTTCAGCAAGAGGATTATCCATGAGCATGTTAACAAAGCTGTTGAGTAGCGCCTTACTTACTGGCTTATTAAGCGTTTCAGCCAACGCTGCCGTTGGTGGTTACCCCGTTGTTCTGGTACATGGCTTACAACCCGACAACCTGGCCAGTCGACCCAATGCCAACCAAGTAGCCGTCAATGGCGAAGCCTACTGGAGCGAGTTTTGGGCTAACCGCGCCGAAGTGCGTATTGATTGGCCGTCGCAAGAGCGGATTGCGGGGCGTATTGCCACCGACTATATTTGGCCAAAACTACAGCAGCTATCGCGGAACAATACCTGTAACCCGGGCTGTATTTTTGTTACCCACTCTACTGGCGATTTGGTGACACGCTATATTCTCGATAATCAAGCCTTGTGGTTGCAAAACGCAGGCTTACGACCATTAAATATTGTTGCAACCCTGGATTTTGCTGGTGCTGGTGGTGGCTCTGAACTGGCGGACTTAGCAGTGAATGTGGCCACGGGCAGCGGCTTATTTGATCGCGCCTTGCAACTGGCTTTATCGTTATGGCTGGGGCAAATGCCCAATGCTAATAATGTTGGGGTATTAAACGATTTACGTGTTAACACTGCGCGGCAGTTAGCGGCTTTCCCAGATAGCCGAGTGCCAAGGTTACGCTTTGTCGGTGCCGCCTCTGATTTCTTGGGTGCAACTGGGCTATTTTTGCCGGGTACTGATGACGGGGTGGTCGCCAGTCACTCTAGCTGTGGTGCTTCCAGCGTCGGTAGTTTTGAAAGCTGCTCCAGAGCGGTTGCCTTTGATGGTAAGATTACCAGCCAAAGCCGTGGTGTCAGTAACTTTATGCCGCTGCATTATCCGATGTTAATGAGTGATGCTTACAGTCATAGCGCAGTGATTGGCCAACAGCGCAAAGGGGCTATTACCGTGGCTCGCAATAGCGTGAATTTAACGGCACAAAGCGCGGTGCGCTTTAACAGTACCGATCAAACTCGGGGTTGGTGGATTTTTGCCTCGCGTTATCGAGTCGTTAATGGCTCAGAGCGCCAAGCGATGTCGCCCTTAGTGTATCAAGCCGTTAATTAAG
>CAZNXI010000120.1:0-9350 GCA_964577005.1 uncultured Rheinheimera sp. | reverse complement strand
GGCACAACGCTACGCGATTTTAGTCAGGTAGATGGCAAACCAGGCTACTTTAAACAAGAACTGCTAGTGTATGGCCGTGGTGGTGAATCTTGTGTGCAATGTGGTGATCCATTACAAGAAATTCGGCTTGGCCAGCGCAGCACGGTATTTTGCCCGGTTTGCCAGCCGTTGTAACGACTGAGCGTTTAAAAACGTCTTTTGGCAGTGACGCGCCACTGCCAACTGCTAATATCAGGGTTATCTGTAAAGGGCCTGGTTAAATCCAAATGCACCATAGTGCCGCGGCTGGAGTGGCTGGATAACAGCCGCAGGCCAACGCCAACACCGACTAATACTTTATCGTCTAACTCCGCCTTTGTGGCCAGCTCTGGTGCCTCGGTAAACGCATCAGTTGCTCCCCAACTGCGGCCGACATCGGTAAAAGCAGCAAAGCCCACATCAAAGATTTGCCATAAATTCCAGTCGGTATAATGCCGATACTCAGCGGTGGCGACCATGCGGTTATCACCACGTTGGTAATAGAGTGGAAAGGCTCTGAGTCCGCTATCACCACCCAAATATAAGGCGTTATCAGCAAATAGGTTTTCGCCTTGTTCTGCCGAAATACTGGCAACAAGGCTGTTACGACGGTTAAGTTGATGGTTGAGTTGTAAGCCCAGATGCCAGAGTGTTTGCTTACTTTGCTGCCAATCTAAGTGCTGGTAGCTGAGGTCGGCAAATAACCAGGTATTGCTAAGGAGTTGCCACGCTTTATCTAGGTTCAGTTGTAGTTGTAAGCCATGATCATCTGCACCTAGCCAAGGCTGCAGATAGCCTAGCCGTAGCCGCAGTTGCCAGCCCGCATTGATATCTTCTACCCGATTAAATTGATTAATGTTATACAGCTTGTAAAAGTCATCCTGCAACAGTTGATATTCCAACCAAATTGTCGAGAGGTTGCGGTCGGCAGGAATAGGCAAAAGCGTATCAACTTGCGCCGCAAAGGTGACATCTTCTAAGGTAGTACCAAAGAGTAGGCGTTGGATACTGTGCTCATTCGCCGTTAATTTGATGCCAATAGCGCTTTCAAAATAGTTGCGCGTGCGGTCATATTCATTGATGTTTTCATCTAACAGATAATCGGTAACTTGCTCTTTATTTTTCAAAAAATCCAAGTTGAAAGCCCAGCCTGAGTCTAATCGATAAAACGGGCGGTTTAGACCAAACTCAAAGTTCTCCCCGTCTGAGTTATTCGCATAACTGGCAAAGGTATTCCAATGGCTGCCCAAAATGTTTGGGCTGGCAAAACTCACTAAATAGCCGCTACGTTCACTGTCTTTGGCGTAATCTAATTGGATCTGATTGCCTGAACCTAATAAGTTATCTTCGGTAATACCCACGGAATATTTGCTTTCGCCACCCTCCCTAGAGAAATCTATTTTCGGCAGTAACGACCAGTTATCCCAAGTAGTTACAGCTACGACAACGGTATTATCGGTAGGACAGTATTGAATAACCTCGACTTTAGCATCGCGCAGATAACGCCGGCTACGCAGTAAACGTTCTGTTTCTGCCAATTCCGACAACTGCAGTGGTGCGGCTTCGCTAAAGAGTAAGTCATCACGGATGGTTTGTTCTTTACTAATAATATGGCTGTTGTTAGCAAAACGATGCAGCCAAAATACGCCTTTGGCTTCTAAATCAAACACGTTATTCGGGTTAAACACAATGCGGCTAATTACCGGTTTTTCTGTTTTTAATAAGGCATGATCAACATCACTGTGGCATTGGGCAAACAGGCTAAAATGAGACACCGCTAAAAATAGCACACTTATACTACGCCACATGCGTCAACTCCTGTTTCATCCGGCAGTGTGATTTGTCTTAGTTTAACTATGACGCTTTTTTCCAAAAACACCACTATGCCAATCATCTAGCCTAACTTGTTACAGAGGAGACTCTGTATTTAGGCTTGCTCTTTTCTAAGCTCTACTAGGTATACCCTAGGTTAGCGTTATTTGGTAACACTTTGCTTGCTCAGGTTAAGTTCAGCTTACAGAATTTATAATATGCGCTATAATTTTTATTAACTAACAATATGTTAATTATTATTCTGAGGTTCTTCAACTTTATGGACGTGCCCAGTTGCAGGCAAAGCCTGTATTTAAAACTCATCCCATTAAATTCCGCTTAATAAGGTAAAACAACTACGGCCCTTATTAAGCTTTTGTTGCTGATAAGAGGTTGTTATGGAATTCCCTGTGCTTATCGAAACCTTGCGTATTGCGCTGGAGCACAATACCGCCCACTTATTGCGTGCACAGTTAGAAGATGTGCATCCGGCAGATTATGCTGCGGCATTAACGGAGTTTCCCACTGCACAACTTTGGACGCTGCTAACGGTATTGCCGCGGGCCGAGCAGGCGGAAGTCTTTGGTTATTTGCCGGCTGAGGTACAAGTTGAACTGGCGGTAACCATTAGTCGGCGTAAGTTAGCACCCATTATTCGGCAGATGTCGGCAGATGAGCGAGCGGATTTATTCAATCGCTTAAACGCCGAGCAGCGCGATACGTTATTGCCCGCCTTAGCCCAAGCCGAGCGAGAAGATTTGTTGCGTTTATCCGCACATGAAGAGGGGACGGCTGGCGCCATTATGACCTCGGATTATGCTCTGTTACCGCCAGAGCTGACGGTGCGTGAAGCGATAGAGGTGTTGCGCTTAGAGGCACCCGATAAAGAAACGATTTACTCTTCTTATGTGGTGGATCAAGCAAGGCAGCTGATTGGTGTGGTGAGCTTGCGTGAGTTAATTTTAGCCCCTGCTGGCATGCGGGTAGAGGCGTTAATGAATCATGATCCCATCTATGCGGCTGTGGATCTGCCGCAGGAAGAGGTTGCCGCTTTAATTGCCAAATACGATTTATTGGCCTTGCCGATTGTTAATGCTGAGGGGCAAATGGTTGGCATTGTCACCCATGATGATGCGATGGATGTCGCTGCAGCAGAAGCAACAGAAGATTTTCATAAAACGGCAACTATCGGTAAATTGGAAAGCAGTGTTAAGCAGGCCAGTATTGGTTTGCTCTACCGCAAACGGGTATTTTGGCTGGTGATTTTAGTGTTTGGTAATATCTTCTCGGGCGCAGGTATTGCTTACTTTGAAGAGACCATAGCCAGTTATCTCGCTTTGCTGTTCTTTTTACCTCTACTGATTGCCAGTAGCGGTAATGCGGGGGCACAATCGGGTACCTTGATGGTGCGAGCCCTCGCTACTGGTGATGTCAAGTTAAAGGATTGGGGCAGGCTGTTGGGCAAAGAGTGTGGCGTAGCGGCGTTGTTGGGGCTGACCATGTCTGCGGCGGTGGTCGGGTTAGGATTATGGCGCGGCGGGCCCGATATTGCGGTGGTGGTGGCTATCACTATGCTGTTAGTGGTTTTGGTCGGCAGCCTAATTGGGCTTTCTTTACCCTTTTTACTCAGTCGTTTAAAACTCGATCCTGCCACGGCTAGCGGGCCTTTGATTACCTCTATTGCTGATGTCGCTGGGGTGGTTTTATATTTTTCTATCGCCACCTGGTATTTGGGGTTATAAATCTTGGCTAAGCAGAGCTCTCTGTTTGTTTGAGCATTGTTTTTTTCAGTAAAAGCGCATAGACTGCAGCGGCAACCAAGGGGTGCACTTTTTATAGGTATAAAAGGTGCTGAGATGCCAACAAGCAAACCCTTAGAACCTGATCCGGATCATGCCGGCGGAGGGATGGTGCTAACTCCCCATCAGAGCACATAACGACCTTAACTCAGCTGCCATCGTCAGCTGTGGTAATAAGTTCGATTGTTGTCTTTGAACAGTGTGATCCTCAAATTGTTTTTGGAGTCGATCACCTATGTCTATGCGTTTATCTATCTTATCAATTGCCGTACTGTCAGCTTTTTCTTCACACGCGTCTGAGCAGAATATTGAGCATATCGAGGTGAAGGGTGATTTTCGGCAACTCAGCGTGATGCAAGTTGCTGGTAGTGTTGCCGTATTGACTGAACAAGATATGCAGCGTCAATCTGCACAACATTTAGATGATGTTCTACAACAGTTTGCCAATGTGAATTTTGCCGCGGGTGCCTCGCGTGGCCGCTTTATTCAGGTTCGTGGTATTGGTGAGCGCAGTGAGTTTGTCGATGTGATCAATCCGTCGGTTGGTATTCTGATTGATGGTATTGATTATGCTGGCTTAGGCTTGAGTAGCGTAGCACATCCTGAGCAGTTAGAAATCTTTCGTGGTCCTGAAGCGACACGCTTTGGCACTAATGCCTTGGCAGGCATGGTGAATTTTACCAGTAAAAATCCTACTTTTGCGCCTGAAGGCAAAGTCAGCGCCAGTTTAGCGAACTACAATAGCTGGCAGGTGTCGGGCTATTACAGTGCGCCCGTCTCTGAGCAGGTGGCATATAGCTTGACGCTGGATCAGCAGCAGTCAGATGGCTTTATCGAAAATGCGTTTTTAAAGCGCGATGATACCAATAATATCGATGAGTTCACTGGTCGCTTTAAACTGCAGTACTTGGCGACTGAGCAGTTGCAAGTCGGTTTAACTGCACATCTTATTGATCAGCAAAATGGCTATGATGCGTTTTCGTTGGATCGAAATAGAACGACCTTATCAGATGAACCGGGCCAAGATGCGCTACGCAGCAAAGCGCTGGCTATTAATCTGGCATACCAAGGTTTCTCCTTTGCCGATTTTACCGGCCAACTTAGTTATTTAAATGCCGATTCTGATTATGGCTTTGATGAAGACTGGAGTTTTCAGGGGATCCATCCGTTCGGTTATTCGTACCAAGATCGTTATTTACGTGAGCGTGAACAGTGGACCTTGGATTACCGCTTAGTGTCTAAACCAACAGCCTTGTTATTTGGCCATACCGATTGGGTACTTGGCTTTTATACCAGCAATCGTGATTTGGACTTACAGCGTTTACGCCGTAAAGAAGATGAAAGAACGCTTTTTGCCAGTAACTTACAACGCCGCAATATGTCAGTGTATGGCGAAACCCAAACTGCACTTACTGAGCAATTAAGCTTAGTGATAGGCGGTCGAGTTGAACAGTACAAAGATGATTATGTCGACATTGCCAATAGTCAGTTAGGTTCTGATGAAACGATGTGGGGCGCTAAGGTTAGTTTAAATTACCAACTTACCCCACAAACGCTGGTGTATGGTTTAGTGTCTCGCGGCTATAAAGTCGGTGGGATCAACGGTGAGGCTCTGTCCAAAGCTGCGGATGAGAACTTTGCGATATTAGCCACGAAAGCCAGTTTCTCCCCAGAAAGTGTTATTAATACTGAGTTTGGCGTAAAAGGCAGCAGTGCCGATGGTCGCTTAACAACTCGGGTTGCGGCGTTTTACATGTGGCGTGATGATATGCAGGTAAAAGGCTGGATAAACCCCGATTTAGGGCCAGAGTTTGCCGGCTTTATTGATAATGCGGCCAGTGGTCGTAACTACGGTGTGGAGCTTGAGAGCCGCATCCAGTTGCACAATCAACTGCAACTTTTTGTCAGTACAGGCTATTTGCAATCGCGTTTAGGCACCTATTTTACCGATAGCGGTTTAGATTTGACTGGGCGCGATCAAGCGCATGCTCCGCGTTTCAATTACAGTGTTGGTGCGGATTGGATGTTAACCGAGCAGCTTTCGGTGCAAGCAGGGATTCAGGGTAAGAGTGGTTTTTATTATTCTGATGGTCACAATGCCAAAGCGGACAGTCGCGAGTTGGTTAACTTACGTGTAAATTACCAATTACCGGCGTGGGAAGTCGCCCTTTGGGTGCGTAATGCCTTTGATCAGGATGTGGGCGTGCGCGGTTTCTTCTTTGGTAACGATCCACGCGATGATTATGCTGCCCATGTTTATGAACAATTTGGTGAACCGCGTCGTATCGGTATTACGGCTAGCTACAGCTTTTAAGGAGCAAGGTGATGCAACTTTCGGTGGAAATTAGCAAGTATCCTTTGGCGGATGATTATAAAGGGCCTATCCAGGCCTTTATTGACCAATTAGCCCAGCAACAGGGCTTACACATCATTACCAATACTATGAGTACCCAGATTTTTGGGGACTATGATGTGGTGATGCAGGCGTTACAGCAGTGTATGCGTTGGTCGATGCAAACTTACGGTAAGCTGGTCTTTGTTTGTAAATTTATCCCAGGTGATTTGCGACCATGAATGAATTACTAAGTAGGCTGATCGCTGACTGGCAGCTGATGCAAAGTGTCGAGTTGGTTGCCACGCTGTTTGCGGTGGCATATGTTATCTTGGCGCTGAAGCAAAGTATTTGGTGTTGGCCTGCAGCCTTACTTAGTACCTTATTGTTTACCCACGTGCTGTGGGATTCGGCTTTATTGTCGGATGCGTTGTTGCATGTCTATTATGCTGGGATGGCAATTTATGGCTGGTGGCGCTGGCAACAATTAAAACAGCAGGCTGCAGGAAAGTCGGCAGTGTTTGAATGGCCATGGCAACGCCATGTACTGTTAATTAGTTTGACCGCTATGGCGGGCTTGCTGTTGGGTTATTGGATGGCAAACTACACGCAGGCTGATTTTGCATGGATAGATGCGCAAACTACCGCTTTTAGTATTGTGGCGACCTGGCTGGTAGCAAAAAAACTGGTATCAAATTGGTTATACTGGGTTGTTATTGATGTTGTCTGTATTTTTGTCTATGCGCAAAAACACCTTTATTTTCTGACCGCCTTGTTTATGCTGTATACCATTATTGCTTTGGTTGGATATTTTGCATGGCGCAGTCATTATCAACTGCAACAACAAACGAGCTTGCAAACCGCGCAGGGATGATGCGATTTTGTCAGCACCTTGAGTTTTTTGCTAACCATCCACCTTTGGACGTTAAGCCTTTGGTGTCTGGTGAAAGCAATGATAATTACTATGTACGCACGGCTCGCGGTGAATATGTGTTACGGCGTTATTCTATGCAGACTTTAGGGGTGTGTCGTCAACAAGAGTTGCGCTGCCAGCATGCGGCCGCTGCTGCGGGTATTGCACCTGCGCCGTTGTGTTTGAACAATCATCAACAATTGCTGATCAGTGAATATATTGCGCAAGGCAGTGCCCTGATGTTAACACCGCAACGGCTGAGCGAGTTAGCGGCAGTGCTTGCTAAGCTGCATCGTTTAAAAGTGCAAACCCCCGTATTACAGCTTGGTCAGTATTTACGTCAGCTTATGCATAACAGCCAACTACCCACACTTGAACCCGCGGCGACCTTGTTTCAAAAGTTGCAAGACAGCGCCAGACTTTTTGCCCGCTTGCCAGCAGACTTAGTGTTATGTCATATGGACTTACATTCGGGAAACTTACTGTGGGCCGACAATCGCATTTGGCTGTTGGATTTTGAATATGCACAACTGGCAGATAGCAGTTTTGACCTTGCGGCAATCGTGTTGCATTTTCAGCTAAATGCTGACGAAGAGCAGGGGTTTTTGACTGCCTATTTTGCTAAGCGTCAATTTAGCGACAAACAGGCCAGCTCGGCGTATCAACAGAGTCTGGCATCCCGATTACTGTTGGCCAAAGTACTTTACAGTGGTTTTTGTTGGCTATGGTACCAAGCCGCTCCGGCATGCCAGCAAGCGGCAGAGTATTGGCAGCAGAAACTGACTGTTTTGTTACAGTTAGAGCCCGCCTAAGCGCTCAGCCAGCGTTTTATAGCGCGTGACATCATCGCTTGAAAAAAGCGGTTTGCCTTCACTGTCTTTGTCGCTTGCTACCAGTAAATGCTCTCTGGCTAAACGTTCTACCCGAATCTCAGGTACGCCTAAAAACTCAGCAACTTCCGCTACAGTCATCAAAGTCATAATATATCCTTAAAAATAAATGGTACATCCAAAGTATTAATCAGTTTTTTATAAACTGGAAGAATATAGCGTTATTAATCTTTGCTGTGAAGCTAAAGCTGCTTGCTCTTAGTTAACTGATTGTTTTAATCTTACATGGCGATAACATTATTTTTTAATTTTGCGCTATTTAAGGCACTATTTCTTAGAATGCTAACTTATTTATTTGAGGTTTTTACATGTTAAAAACACCCTACCGGACCTTAGTATTGGCTTGTCTGTTATTCCCTACGCTCGCTACCTTTGCTGAGGATAAAGTTTTGCTTACCCCAAAAGCTGAAAAAATAGAATTTAAAGTGACATCGCCGCATGGCGATAGAATCGATCCTTATTATTGGTTGCGTGATGATACACGCCAAGATCCCAAAGTACTGGCTTATCTCAACGCGGAAAATGCGTATTATCAGCAATATAGTGCGCATTATAGCGATCTGACCGAGCAACTGACGCAAGAGTTGATTGGCAGGATTAAACAAGACGATAGCTCGGTACCTTATGTTAAAGGTGATTATCGTTACTTTAGTCGTTTTGAAACGGGTAAAGAGTATCCGATTTATTTACGTCAACCAGTAGCCGGCGGTGCTGAGCAAGTGGTATTGGATGTCAACGAATTGGCTGCTGGCAAAGATTATTTTCAAGTAGCGAATTTACAGATAAGCCCAGATCAGCGTTTAGTGGCTTATATGGAAGATACCAGCGGTCGGCGGCAATACACCTTAAAGGTGCGCGATTTGCAAACAGGTAAAGATTTACCCGATCAATTAACCGGCTTATCAGCGGCTATTGCGTGGTCTGCCGATAGTAAGCAACTGTTTTTAGTGCAAAATGATCCTGTTACCTTATTAAGTAATACTGTTTTAAAGCATCAGCTTGGTCAGGACTCTGCAAAAGCTAAAGTGGTTTATCAAGAAACCGATAACAGCTTTTACATGTGGGTGGGTAATAGCCAAGATGGCCGTTATGTGATGATTTATTTAAGCAGTACCGTATCGGATGAGATTCGGGTATTGGATGCCGCTACACCCGCCGCAGAGTTTACCGTTTTTGCGCCACGCGAGCGCGATTTTAAATACGAGGCTGAGCATATTGCGGGTCGCTGGGTAATTCGTACCGATTGGCAAGCACCAAACTACCGTTTGATGACGGTGAGTGGTGATAAAATCGGTGACAAAGCCAATTGGCAGCCGTTGTTGGCGCATGATGAATCTGTGTTTATTCAAGACTTTGCCCTGTTTAATGATTATTTAGCGATCAGTGAGCGCAGTGAGGGTTTAAGAAAAATTCGGGTAATGCCTTGGTCCGATCCGGCGAAAGCCTTTTACATTAGCTCGGATGAAGCTGCTTATGTGACTGGTTTTGAAATGAATGCCGAGCAAAATACGCCTTGGTTGCGTTATACCTACACCTCGTTAACCACACCAGCCAGTGTGTATCAGCTGAACATGCAAACAGGCGAA
>CAZNXI010000119.1:0-9356 GCA_964577005.1 uncultured Rheinheimera sp. | reverse complement strand
CGCGCTGAGTAACAACAGCATGATCTGGAGTTGTTCCAGCGCGCTTTGCCAGCGAGATAGCATAATACCTTCCAATAAAAAGAAGGGGTGGCAAAACCCACCCCTTAACGTGCAAGACAAGTAAAACAACGACCAGAGAAGCCCATCCCGGGCCGGTAACGTCAGTCAATCCATCGACTGAGAAAAAGATATCAGAAATTCAAGTTAATGCAAATTGTTTTTATTTGCATTGGTGGCGCCATCTGCATTTTTAGGTTTTTTGCGTTACTTGTTTGTTTCTGTTTTGGTGTTTAATTTATCTAATTTGTTTATTTTGATGCTTGTTACAAGTTTTTTGTGAAAAGAGCTTATTTTTCGCACGGTTGCTATTTAATATTTAACTTGGTGTGTTTAAAATAGCGCGCTTGGTAGTGCATGCAGTACATATGGATGTGTCAATGAGCTTCAGTTTTACTCCTTTTTACTCCTTAGTTATTTGTGTTTGGGCATTTTGTTCCTTTTCAGCGAACGCAGCGTCTGTTGAAAAAGCGCTGTGGGATAATGCATTGGCAACCTTCGAGGTTACCGGCCAAACCCTTACAAGCAGCTTTAAGCTTGATGACGTGTCACGTATCCTCTCTTCAAAGTGCGAAATTCAGTGGACTAACCAATATGAGGTTGAGGCGCTTGAAAGGCAATCTGCATTTTTGAATCAGAACTATGGCCTGGAATTACGCGCAGGTTATACCAGTAGCAATATTCAGCAAAGTCTTAGTAATGAAGACGGTAGTACCTATATGGAGTTGTCCTGGGACATTTTGCGAGCGGGGTATCGTGAAAATCAATACAAGGCAACCGATCTTAGTCGGCAAGCGGCAATAAAAACGCTGGCTGGGAAACTTAAAAAGCAAGAACTGGATTATCAATGCCGTCGTTACTCGCTGACAAAGTATTTTGCCGGTATGGAAGCTCGTCTGAACGCGATTAAACTCGAATTTATGGAAGCTGTTTATCAGGTTGATAAAGATGCTTATTTTTCCGGTGCAAGTTATCTGGACGAGTTAATGATCTCAGAAGAAGATATTTTGCTGGCCAGGCAAAATCTTGCTCGATTACATTCTAATCCTGATTGGCGGCAACATATTGATCAGCTTGTTAACCCGCCATCAATTGATGTGGATTTACCTTCGTTATTAGCCCAGGTGGGTAATAACAGAGACGTTACCGAAATTCGCCGCATAGAGCGATTACGTACGCAGGACAAGTATGAAATCGAAGACTCTTTTTTAGATGGAAGCCGTTTTAGACTTTTTTTAAGAAAAGAATTCGATTTAGCCCGAAGTGGCACTGACGAGGTTGTTGCTGGATTCAGAGTGCAATTGCCTCTGGCATTTGGCCGTTCTTCTACACAAACTGAGTTGCGCCTGAATCAACTTGAAAATGACTTGATGCACGAGCAATGGGAAATTGCTGCCCGAACCCGTTCTGCATATCAATCCTTACAAGAACAGTTGGAGCGTACAACTCAACAGCAATACCGTCTATTAAGAGCACAAGAAAAAATGCGGCGTGTTGTCAGCTATGCAACTTTACAGCAACCGCTAGATGTCGCTGCTGTTAATGTCAGATTGCGCAGCTACCTTGATGCTGCAATTGAACTTATTCAGGCAAAAGAAGAGTTGTATCGGCGCGTCAATGAAATGTTTCTGGTTTCACGGGTTGATTACCATGAAAAATTCATAAAAATTAATCAGTTAAATGAAACTCAACATAGAGCACGCCCGGGACAGCGTTCGGTATATATTTGGTCAGAAGAATTCAACCGCTACTCCAATCAGGAGCTTTTTATTCTGCTGCAAACCAAAGCGCTGAAACACGCCATAGTGAGTGTAAGCGGTAAAGTTAACCAGGCTAAACTATTTCAGTTTATGAAAGATGCTGCCCGCTTTGATGTGAAGGTCAGTCAATTACTTGGTGAGAGTCATTGGGCATTATCAGAAAATCATCAACGCGTCTTGGCCGCAGTTGAAGTGCGTAGCCAGTTTAGTAATGATATTCATCTTGATGTTGAACCGCACTTGTTGGGTCAATATAAGGAGAATAAAACCGCTGTGCTCAATGATTATGTTGAATTGATTGCGGCAATTCGGGTACGTCACCCACAGTTAAATTTGACTATTTCAATCCCCCACCATTGGCCGGAAACCGTGCTGATATCTCTGAATGACTACGTTGATCAGATGTATCTTATGGCATATGAGAGTTCGGATCTTGATCAGCTAAGCTCTCGCATTAAAAAGGTTTTAGCTGCAGTTCCTCTGGATAAGCTGGTTATTTCGTTAAGAAAAGAAGAATTTAGCAATGAGCTGCAATTGGAAAATGCTGTTGAAGCACTGACTCAATCAACAGGAGTTACACAGTTTGCTGTGCATAAGCTTAGCATTTTTACTCAGGAGTAGCCGGTGAACTTATATAATCGTAAAAGCATTATCAGTGTTGCGCCGGATGGCAAGCCACAGCCTTCAGGTAAATCAGGCATTACACAATTACTTTATTTTTGTATTGTGATTTTCTTAGTTGGCTATTTGTTGTATTTGCTGTTTAAGCCTTACTTTATGGTTGAAGCAAATGGCTTAGTATATGTGGAGCAAAGAGACATTGTCGCCATGCGTTCAGGTATTTTGGAAGCTATCTATGTAGAAGTAAATCAGGACGTCAGTGAGGGAACTTTGCTGGCCAGACTGGCGCCGGAAAAGCAATGTCTGCCCTCTGATGATACCCAGCTAGAAAAACTCGCTTTTGACATGAATGTGCTGCAAAACGATATTTTAGCTCTGAGAAAAGAGCGTAACCATTTTGCAAGTCTGAATGCCTCCTCTGCCGGTATGCAACGAGCTTTGGAAATAAATGCCTCTCTATTTAAAGCACAACTAAAAGAACAGCAAGACGCACAGAAAAGGGTGCAACAAATAGATATTGATATTCAACGTGCCAATGGAAAAATGGCCATAATGTCTGCGCGACGTGACCAGATGTTACTGGAACTAAAAGCCGAGCCTATAGCAGAAGATTGTGTGGCTAAAAATATCATCGCCTTTGAAGATGGCCGGATTGCTGATATCAGAGCGATGTCTCAAACCTATGCGGATAAGGGCGGTGTCATTCTTAAATATGTACCATCAGATGCAAAAGCAAAAGTGGTATTGTTGGCGGATGCCAAATTGTACAGTTCATTTTTGGAGCAGCCGCAGTGGGTTATTGTTTTACCAAATGGTGAAGAAAGTACAGCACGGGTTGACACTATTGAGTCTGTTGCCAGTCGCGTAAGTGGTGATCTGAATACACTGCTGAGCCAGGAAAAAATATCTTTAAGAATGGTGCTGGTACCGGACGACCCGGCACACAATGCATTGTGGCGTCAATTTGACAGACTACCGGTGTCGGTGCGGGGCGTAAGATGAGAAAAAATCCCTATCAATTGGTGTTTGCTGATACCAATGTTGAATTATTACCGAACCAAATCAATTTGGCGCAATTAGCCCAATTGGATTGGCAACAGGTGTCTTACCTTGTCCTTGATGCGACAAATATTACTGCCGCATATGCTACCTTAGTGACTTTGCGACAAAACGCTGTGCCGCAGGTTTATTTACGTCCTGTTGTTTTCGCTACATCGAATACGCATCGTCTTGGTTGGGAGTGGCAAGCCGCCGACGCTGTAATCGAAATAGATTCCGAAAATATAGTTGATCAACAATCTTTAAGGGAAAAGCTGGAAGGTGTAAATCGTTGGATAACCAGTCTGCCTGTTACTAACGCTGCAGTTGATGAAAACCTACCGGTAAAAATACTACGCATGCTGGCCAGTCGACAAAAAGACGCTGAACCTATCGCAACAGCCACTGCACATTCCGGTTTTATTTATCCGTTGCTGCAACCGCTATTTTCGTTGCAAGATATGGGACCTATGCAGATGCTTGCCTATTTGCAAGAACAGAGGCTTTTGTCGCCAACCTTGTTTGAGCGGGCACATTTTTGTATTCACTGTGACAGTGCGTTTTTGAACTTTAAAGAAACCTGCATTGAGTGTGGATCGCAAGACTTAGACGTAGTAGAGCTGGTGCATCATTTTAACTGCGGCTTTACTGCAGATATCTCTCGTTTTAAACGCGGAGTTGATAGCCTGGTTTGCCCTAAATGCGATAAATATTTACGGCATATAGGTGTGGACTATGATAAGCCTTCAGTTGTTAACAAGTGCCGCGTCTGCCAACACGTTAGCCAAGCAGCAAATGTTGTAGCGAAGTGTTTCCACTGTGGTTGTACAACCGCATCTGATCTTCTTGATGTGCGCAGGGTAAACCGCTACAAGCTAACCTCCGTTGGTGTTAATGCCGCCCTCTATGGTCTGCAAACTTATTTCACCAATATTCTGGCTGAAGAGTTACAGCTGCTATCTCTACGTGAATTCGAGTTGCTCAGCAATATTGAAGTTGCGCGGATTTCTCGTTACGGCAAATCGCAAAGTGCATTGGCTATCGTTCGCCTTATCGGGTTAGATAGTATCCATTTCGAATTAGGCGGCAAGTCACAGCAAGTGTTCTCTGAATTAGCGGGCATTTTTAAAAGCATACTCAGAGAAACCGACGTTATAACTGCTTACAATGAAAGTGTATTTGCAATAATAATGACAGAAACAAGCAAGGAAAAAGCGGAACTCGCATTAGAAAGATTAAAGATTGCTGTAGAAAAACTATTCAGAGAAAACCTCGACAGAGCACTTGATATGAAAATGCAGGCTGTAACAGTTCAGTCCGACCTTAACGTGCGGCAGGCACTGGAAGAGTTCCTGAGCAATTGAGGCTCTCATTTTGATTGAACAGGCATTTATTTTTTTTATCAATCTGGATGTCTGGCAACTGCTCGGCTATTTTTGGCCGTTTTTTATGTTAGACATGGTGCGCTATGTGCTGATTGAAGGGGCGGTATTACTATACTATTTGCCTAAAAGAAAACGGATGGCATCGCGGTACGCTGCGGCAAGGAAGCAGTTGTATCGTGAAAAACCCCTTTTATCAATTATTGTGCCGGGAAAAAATGAAGGCAAGCACCTTGCTAAATTAGTGCAAACATTGACGCAGCAAACCTACACTTACTATGAGTTGATCGTAGTAGATGACGGTTCTGATGACGACACGCCGGAGATCTGCCGGCAGCTTGAACGGCAAGGTATGATCGATTGTTTTATCCGTAATACAGTGCGCGGTGGCAAAGCGTCGGCGGCAAACACTGCGTTGCAGTTTGCCCGTGGCCGCTACATTGTGCACATCGATGCTGACTCTTATTTGGCACCTGATGCGCTTGAAACTATTGTGCTACCGTTTTTATTGGATGCTGAGGTAGGCTGTGTTGGCGGAGATGTGCGGGTCGCCAATTATCATCATAGCTTTGCTACTCAAACACAGGCTATTGAGTATACCAAAAGTTTAATGTTAGGACGCACAGTAGCTTCGCAGCTTGGCATCTTGCGTATCGTTTCAGGTGCTTATGGTGCTTTCCGTAAGGATGTATTGGATAAGATACACGGTTGGGATGTTGGCCCGGGATTGGATGGCGATATTACGTTAAAAATTCGAAAGCTTGGGTACAAGGTTGCACATGAGCCTGGTAGTGTCTGTTACACTAATGTTCCGACGAGCTTCTGGCGTTTGGCTAAGCAGCGTTATCGTTGGGACAAGTCAATGATACGTTTTCGTTTGCGGAAGCATCGTGATATTTTATTACCGTCCGCTGAATTTAAATGGAGTAATTTTATTTCCGTAGCGGACAACTTATTCTTTAACTTGCTTCTTGATATTAAGTGGATTATATATTTTTTCCATATTATTCAGCTTAGTTCTACGTATATCACCTTTCTTATCATAATAAACTATGTGTTATATTTTTTGGCAAACTTAGTCCAATGGCTATTTTCCGTTATTTTGCAACGCAATTTGGGACAAAAGCCAAATTATCAGTCAATAATGTTCGTACCTCTGATGCCACTGTATACAGGCACTTACCTCAGGATAGTGCGCACTTATGCTTACCTTATGGAGTTGCTGCATAAGCGGTCCTATACAGACAGATGGAATCCATGGAAGGTATCAAAGATTGTAAAGCGGAACAAACTATAGCATAATTGTGTTAATCTTGTTCAGTCCAACCAGTTTGTTAACAAAGGATGTTTAAAATGAAAATTATTTTCGTGGCTTTGCTTTTTAGTTTAGCGGGCTTTAATGCTAATGCTGGTGTTATTAAAGTGGATACAGCGAACTGGCTAAAGCTGGCCGGACCTTCCAACGACCGCAATACCGGCACATGGGTAGGCTTGCACTCGCAATCGCCTGAGAAAAAAGGAAATAGCTCAGGTGCACTGGTAAGTGACTTTACGCTGTCCGGTGATTTTTTGTTCAGCGGTTTTATGACGCCAACTATCGTAGAGTTCGACGACAATGACATTATTGGGTTAGTATTTGGCTGGCAGGATCCGCAGAACCATTTTCGTTTAGGATGGAGCCAAACGCAGCGCCCTGGCACTGATGACGATAATTCGCTTAAAGATGTTACTGGCCGCGCAGGTCTTTTCTTAATTCAGGAAATAGATGGCACTTCCAACACCTTGTTCAACATAAACGATTGGTTTTGGCAGGACGATGTTCGTTATGGTTTTGAGGTTAGTTGGCATAATAACTTGCTAAACGTGGTGCTTGGAGCAAAATCCTTTTCTATAAAGGATTTAGATTCTGTAGACGGACGCGTCGGTGTATACACTGAAAGTCAAACCGCAAAATTTGGCGCACTAAGTGTTAATCAGGCAGTATCTGTACCTGAACCCGGCGCTATTGTGTTTTTATCTGGCATATTTTTATTGATGGCTTCGTCAAGAAAATCTCGGCGTCAGGCGTAATTCAGATAGTTTAACTTTATCGTTCAATGACATTGTCCCGCATTTCAGTTTACTATAACATTATGAAATAAAAAGAAAATAATTTACCTCAGCTGCTGGTTTGATCTTTCTGACAAGATTAAACCAGCAGCTCGATTTGCAGTTGTTAACAAAGCCTCCATACTTAACTGACACAGTGGTGTAGGGTTGTCAGTTATGCGCGCATATGGGGTTATCTTTGGCTGTATCTCGCTATTTTGCAGCTGTTTGTTTGCAAATGATTACTCTCCTGCTTATGCCCGCTTTACCCATTTGGCTGAAAGCCAGCCGGTTTCACCCTTTGCTACCAGCATGGTGCAGGACAATCAGGGTTTTTTATGGCTGGGTACGCACCATGGGTTGTATCGCTTTGACGGCGTAACACTGCAACATTATCCGGCAGACAGTACCAACCCAAACCGATTATCCTCCGATTGGATCACCAGCCTGTTAATAGATAACCGCGGTATGCTGTGGGTAGGCACCCGTTATGGCGGTTTAAACCGGCTTGACCCGGCTACTGAACAGTTTCGTCGCTACCCATGGCCTGAGGGGCGTGGCAGTAGTGAAATTACGGCGTTGGCCTTGGACAACAATGACCAGCTTTGGGTCTCCGGCTATGGTGCGGGCGTGGCCACGTTAGCCGCAGACGCCAGACAACTTACTTCTTTTATGCCAGAGCAACTGGCAGAGTTTCGCTATATTAATCATCTGTTGGTGCATGACGACAGCCTTTATCTGGCTTTGGGTGAGGCGCCTCAGCGCCGGCCTGGCAATGATATTGCTGGTTTAGTTAAAGTACAGCTTGATAGCGGGCAGCTAACGCACTGGCATACACATAACTCGGCGCTAACACTGGACCATATTACCCGTTTGCGTTTGCTGCCATCGGGGCAGTTAGCTGTTGCCAGCTTTGGTGCCGGCCTTTGGTTGTTGCAAGCCGATGGCAGTGTGCAGCGCTTTGCTACCCCGGCATTACTGCAACGCAGCCAGCTAACCGATATATTGTCTGATAACCAGGGTGATTTATGGTTAAGCACCTATGATAACGGCGTCTGGCATTATCAGAGCGCAAAGCAGACTTGGCGTCATTTTAGCCATGAGCCTTTACTTCGCTTTGGCTTACAAACAAATGCTATTTTGGCCATGTATCAGGATAAAGCCGACAGTATGTGGTTTGTCAGCCAAACGGGGTTTAGCCAGTTAAGCGGCTTTGCCCGTCAGGTACAGGTGTTGCCAGCTGCAGCGGATAGAGATGATTTGCTCGGCAGCAATGATGTATTTGGCATTGACGCTGTGGCGCCGGATCGCATTTGGTTAGCTAACCGTGAGTCTGGTGTCGCGCGTTACAACCCGCAAAACGGTGAACTGTTAAAGTGGCCGCTGCCTCAGCCTGCAACGGGCGTAGCACCGTCGCTTGCCCGGGTAGTAAAGCAACTGGACGGTGATGTTTGGCTTGGTACCGACCAGGGCCTGTTTCGACTGATGTCTGACCAACAATGGCAGCCATTTATTCTACCTGTGTCGCGCCAACCACATATTAGCGCCATTTTTCGTGATTCGCGTCAACGCATTTGGCTGGCCAGCCGCACTGATGGTGTTTTTGTTATGGACAGCCGCTGGCAATTACTGGCGCATTTCCACCCGGAAAACCCGGCTTATCCTCTGCCTTTTCATGCCGTAACCGTATTGTATGAGGACCAGTTTGGTGATATCTGGCTGGGATCAGTTGATAAGGGGTTAGCGCGTATCGCTGCCGGGTTAGACGATATTAAGCACTGGCATCAGGCCATGCCGGAAGGTCTGGGCCCGGTTTACAATGGCGTGCAGGCATTGCTGGAAGAAAATGGCCAGTTGTTTGTCCGCGCAGGCAACGTAAATCATCGGGTTTTACGCCACTCGACACAGCCACAGCGTATCCTGGGGTTTAAAGCCTACCGCAATGCTGATGACAGCGATACGGAGTTGCAACGGGCCACAGCGTTTAATCTGATGTATCGTTTTGTTTGGTCTGAGGCTAATCAGGGCTTTATTCAACTGTCTGCCGGTCATGGTGTGCAAGAAGCAACCTGGATTGGTTCCAGTGCAGTGGCATTTGGCAATGTATATCGCGGTGGGCGTCAGGGGCTCGATATTTATCCGCTGCAACTGGCTGCTCGTGAACTGCCGCTACCGGCATTAATGCTATATCAACTAAGTATGTTTAATCAGCCGGTACTGCCTGGCAGCGATAAATTGTTACCGCAACCTTTGGGGCAAACCAGGCAACTTACCTTCAACCACCTGCAGGATATGTTTAGCCTGCATTTTTCTGCGCCGGACTTTTTGCAGCCCCAGCAACTGCAATACCGTTATCGCTTGCAGGGCTTTGATCGCGACTGGCTTGGTATTAGCGGCAGCAACCGTGTTG
>CAZNXI010000118.1:0-9498 GCA_964577005.1 uncultured Rheinheimera sp. | reverse complement strand
ATGATGCGGATGTTGGCCTCGCTTGGCCGCATTAACCAAACCAAGGTGCGTACTGGGCAGCTTGAAGATGAGGATTGGGCACGATTATCCTCGGCAATAGAATTGCTGAATACCAAAGGCAAAATGTATATCGACGATGCGTCAGGCTTAACCCCAACCGAAGTACGTTCAAGGGCGCGTCGCGTTGCGCGCGAGCATGGCGGCTTAAGCATGATAATGGTCGACTATTTACAGCTAATGACGGTACCGGGCTTAAGTGAAAACCGTACCTTAGAAATTGCCGAAATTTCTCGTTCACTTAAGGCCTTGGCAAAAGAACTCAAGGTTCCGGTTATTGCGTTGTCGCAGTTAAACCGCTCATTGGAACAACGGGCAGATAAAAGACCGGTAAACTCAGACTTGCGGGAATCCGGTTCTATTGAGCAGGATGCGGACCTGATTATGTTTATCTACCGGGATGAGGTTTATAACGATGACAGCCAAGATAAAGGGTTGGCAGAAATTATTATTGGTAAGCAGCGGAATGGCCCTATCGGTAAAATTCGTTTAACTTTCCACGGTCATTTTTCCCGTTTTGATAATTATGCCGGGAGCGCGCGTTTTGAGGATGAATATTAATGAGTCGGCGTCCGGTTGCTCAAATTGATTTGGTTGCTCTGCAACATAATTTACAGAGAGTAAAAGCGCTGGCGCCAGCTAGTCAGGTGCTTGCAGTATTAAAGGCCAACGCTTATGGCCATGGTTTAGTGCGTGTTGCTCAAGCGTTAAGCGAGGCCGACGCATTTGCGGTTGCGCGCATTGATGAAGCCCTTGCATTACGAACGGCAGGTATCGTTAAACCGATAGTGTTACTGGAAGGTTTTTACGAAGCCGCAGAGCTGCCTATTTTGCTGGCGAATAACTTGCAAACTGTTATCCATAACGAAATGCAATTAACGGCGCTCGAGCAAACCTCTTTGGAAGGGCAATTAAAGGTTTGGCTAAAAATTGATTCAGGCATGCACCGCTTAGGTATTGAGCCGAGTGAGTTTGATAGCTTCTACCGGCGGTTATGGCAATGTTCAGCTGTCTTACCCGGCATCCGCTTAATGAGCCATTTTTGCTGTGCAGATGAACTTGACTCAGCGAGTACTGCATCTCAATTAACCTTGTTCGAACAGATCATCGCAGGTAAAGCCGAACAGCGTAGCTTAGCCAATTCAGCGGCCATTCTAGCTTGGCCAGCGAGTCATGCCGAGTGGGTAAGACCCGGATTAATGTTACATGGTATCTCACCTTTCAATGGCCATATAGGGCAGCAGCATCAGTTGAAACCTGTAATGCGCTTGAGTAGTCGTTTAATTGCACTACGTAAGGTTCGGCAAGGAGAGCGAGTGGGCTATGGTGCTACCTGGCAAGCGCCTGTTGATACGATGTTAGGGGTAATTGCTGTGGGTTATGGTGATGGTTATCCTCGACATGCCTGTAATGGCACGCCGGTATGGTTAAATGGTCGTGAAGTCGCTTTGGCCGGTCGGGTCTCGATGGATATGATTACCGTTGATTTAGGGCCAAATGCACAAGATAAACTGGGAGATGAAGCGATACTCTGGGGGCCCGAGCTTGCAATAGAAAGGATTGCCGCTGCGGCTGAAACAATCCCATATGAGTTACTGTGTAATATTACCCCTAGAGTAGATTACCAGTACTACTAGACTTTAATTGGCGTATGAAACAGGTCCTAAGCAACAGCTGAAAAAGCTATTTATCGAAACTCACTTCTATATGTACTTTGCCAAAGTCTGAATTAAACGGCATCAGAATAGTAGGGCCTTCGCATTTGTGGGTAATAGTATGGCTTTTCCCTGAAACAATAATGGGGGTAGCCATGGTGAATTCATAGCCTTTTTCACCTAAAATGCGTTTGGCACCACCTGTTACCATATTGGTAATTTCGCCAACCATATCAGTCACATCCGCATTGATGCTGGCTGGGCGCTCACCTAACATCCGAAACATAATCTCAAGCGCCAGTGATTCATCAAAGCTTACTGAAAAAGACCCTTTCATGGTAGGGCCCACCATGCCAATGAGACCAGAAACATCACCATGTGCCACTTCATCTTTTTTTATGCGTGGTTGGCCAGGAACAATTTTGGTGTTTGCCATAGTTGACAACACATTTACGAGTGAAGATAAAAACGGATTAATATATTCAACATTCATTTAAAATGCCTATGAGTTTTCAGTTCAGCTGTTCTTGGGACATTATTGGATAAGCCTAGAAGTTTTTTATTGTTAATACAAGGGTCATGCGTATTTATGTTATTTAATTTCCAGTGCAATTTCGGCATTTACCTCTTGCTTCAATGGTCTGATGATGGATATGAAAGCCAAGAGCCGCAGCTTGTTTGCTAAATTCGGTATGTAAAGCACTTGAGTGTAGTTCGGTGACATTGCCACAGGCATCACAAATCAATAATTGTGCAGGATGATGTTTGTCGAAATGCTGACATAACATAAAAGCATTGCTTGATTCGATTTTATGAATAAAGCCTTGCTCAGTTAAGAATTCTAAAGCGCGATAAATGGTCGCAGGTTTTGCCGCTGGTTCGGTTTGCTTTAATTGTTCCAACAAGTCATAAGCGCCTTGACCACCTTGATTTTCTGCCATAAGCCGAAAAACCTTTTCCCTAATTGTGGTAAAGCGCGCACCATTTTGTTCACAAATAGCCTTGGCGCGCAACACTAAACTTTCAGTCGACATATATACTCTCCAGTCACTTTGACAGCAGTGTATCATATTGCTTGCAGTTCGCCATGTCTGCTCGTGCATTAACAATACACATAAAGTCCTGTAAAACGACCGCTAATGCTGATTTTTAAGCTATTCTGCGGTATAATCTGCGCCCAATAAGCCGCTAGTTACGAAATGCTTCACTTATCGTCAGGTATGTCATGCCAAAATTTCCAGCCAAAAGTGCAGGGTTAATAATGCCCTTGTTGTTATCTATTTTTATGACCTGCATCGTCTCCTTGGTCAGTACGCTGAAAAGCTTGGGATTAGACGCGTTTTCTTTAAACGGTTGGTTATCCGCATGGGGTTTATCTTGGTTAATAGCCTTTCCTACTTTACTGCTGGTGTTACCCTTAGTAAAAAAGCTGACAGCTTATCTTGTGAATTCCTGAATACCGATTGGAGAGCGATTCTTTGAATACCCTAATTTTGCCACAGCGCTTCTCCGTCGCCCCTATGTTAGATTGGACCGATCGGCATTGTCGTTATTTTTATCGGTTAATGTCTAAGCATGCGGTGTTATACACGGAGATGGTGACGACTGGCGCGATCATTCATGGTAAAGGTGATTATCTGGCTTTTAATGAAGAAGAGCACCCGCTGGTGTTACAGCTGGGGGGTTCTAATCCTGCAGATATGGCTCATTGTGCTCGTTTGGCGGAGCTACGCGGCTATGATTCAGTCAATATCAATGTTGGCTGCCCCTCTGATCGGGTGCAAAATGGCATGTTTGGCGCCTGTCTGATGGCGAATCCGCAGTTAGTGGCGGATTGTGTCAAAGCTATGCAAGATGCGGCAGGTATTCCTATTAGCGTGAAAACCCGGATAGGGATTGATGATTCGGATGAATATCAATTTTTACAAGATTTTGTTGACGTGGTGGCGACGGCCGGTTGTCAGCAATTTGTGGTCCATGCTAGAAAAGCCTGGTTAAAGGGGTTAAGCCCAAAAGAAAATCGGGAAATTCCGCCGCTAAATTATCAGCGAGTGCATCAATTAAAACAGGATTTCCCAACACTGGATATTAGTATTAATGGCGGCATTAAAACCTTGGCGACCGCGCGTGAGCAGTTGCTATTGCTCGACGGTGTGATGATTGGGCGTGAGGTTTATACTAATCCTTACTTATTAAATCAAGTTGATGCCGAGCTCTTTGATGATCATCGTCAAACCTTGACTGAACATGAAATTGTTAGACAAATGCTGCCTTATATTGAAAAAGAGATGCAGCTTGGCACTCGGTTTTGGCATATTGCCCGCCATATGTTAGGGCTTTTTCAAGGGCAGCCAGGAGCGAGGCAGTGGCGCAGATTGCTGAGTGAACAAGGCCATCTACCGAGTGCAACACCAGAACTGCTATTGCAAGCGTTACATAAAGTACCTGAAAACCTCTCTTAATAAAAAGCACAAATAAGTGGTGAGATTCACCACTTATTTGTGCTGTCATGCATACCCGGCAAATTTTCTCAGCATGTTTTATCTTTAAACTTATTTAAAATCAACTACTTATTTGAATTCCCTAACTGGCATAACATTTGAAACATGCATCCCTGTGTACTTGAAACTGATCACTAGAGTAAGGGAATAGCGCCATGCCAGGGCTTTTTGATATGACACTGATTATGATTTACCTATTACCTGTATTAGGGCTAATTTTGGGTATGTTGCCTGCGTTGTTGGTTTGGCATCTTTGCTTGCTGAAGCGCAGTCGCGCTAACCGAAAAGTCGTTGCCAAACAAGTTAACAATGGATTTACGCTGTCGCTATAATTTTTTTGGTGTAAGATAGGTAGCGTGATCAGTAATGGCTGATCGGATTAAACATCTTATAATTTCTTCAGTAATAAAATTTTATTATCATGCCTTAAAGGTATTACCGCGTCGTTCGGAGTGTGACTATGAATAAATCAAAAGTGGCTATTTTTTCGGCGCTTTCCTTGGTTTTGCTACTTTCCTTAGTGAGCTGGTGGGTAAGTAGAGAGCCTGCAATAATGGTAGAAAAGATCCAGCAAAGTGCTTCGCAGCAAAATGCACAAGCCGTTGTGGGATATACGACTACAACTGCATTAATCATGGTTACTGAAACCTTGTTGGATAAACCTGGTGGTTATCTATCCAACGATATTCTGCCACCTTTTAGTCTATTAGATAATATGCCGGCATGGGAGTTTGGCGTATTGGAGATGTCACGTGATTTGGTGCTGGCTTTTCGCAAAGACTTTAGTCGCTCGCAGTCTCAGTCGGCAGAAAATGCCTTTTTAAAAATAGCCCAACCGCAGTTTAATATTAACCATCGCAGTTGGGTGTTGCCTAGTGCGGAGTCTGAGTATCGCAAAGCCATAGGGCAACTTTACTTATATCGTGCAGCTTTGGCTGACGCTAAACAAACTGATAATCAGTTTTATGCTAGAGCTGATAATTTAAGAGATTGGCTGAAAAATGTTGAAAAACGCTTAGGCAGCTATTCGCAGCGACTTAGTGCAAGTGTTGGTCAAGAGCGCTTCAATACTGATTTAGCCGGAGATGCCGAGGCAAGACAATCAACGACGTCTCCAGAGCGACGCATTGTAAAAACGAGTTGGTGGAAACTAGATGACGAATTTTATGAAGCGCGAGGCGCAACTTGGGCGTTATTACATTATTTAAAAGCCATCGAAGTAGATTTTGCCGATGTGTTACATCGCCGCAATGCGATGGTCAGTTTACAACAAATTATTCGTGAGTTAGAAGCTACACAGCAACCGCTTTGGAGTCCGATGGTGTTAAATGGTGACGGTTTTGGAGTATTAGCCAATCATAGCTTAGTCATGGCAAACTACATTTCTCGAGCGAACGCCGCTTTAATCGACCTATCAGAACTTTTAACGCAAGGATAATAACAGAATGACACGTTTTTCATGCGCTTTAGTGTTAGCCGCTTTTGGATTCAGTGCTCAGGCGCAGGCTGATACTATTATTGGCATTTATGCTGGCGCTGATTTTTGGCAAAGTGAAAGTACTGGTCGCTTCGCTAATAATGACCCTATGCAGACTTTTGCTTTTGCAGACCGCTCCCAGCAGGCTTATTATCTAGCAGTGGAGCACTTCGTGCCTGTTTTGCCTAATTTTCGTGTGCAGTATGCTGAAGTTAAAACCTTTGGTGAGGCAACTTTGACAGAAAACTTTCAATTTTCTGGTTCAGTTTTTCCTAGTGGTAGTCAACTAGCCTCAGCACTAAGCTTACGCAATACCGATTATATTTTTTATTATGAGCTGTTTGATAATCCGCTGTTAGCGTTGGATGTGGGAGTCGGCGCAAAAAATATTAAGGGCAATGCGGCTGTTACTCAAGCTCAATTAACAGGGGCGCAGCCGTTAAATCAATGGCTGCCTATGCTTTATACCGCTACTCAAGTGAGTATTTTGGCAACAGGATTTGATATTTTTGCGTCCGGTACTCTCAGTGGCGACAGTGATAGCCAATTTTATGATGTTCAGGCTGGCTTGGCTTATCAATTTACAGAGACTATCCTGCTTAATGCGCGCTTCAAACTTGGAGTAAGAGCTATGGAGTTACAATTCGCTGATTTGGATAATCTTGATGCCGATATCAGCATCAAAGGTGTTTTTGCCGGAATAGAGTTGCATTTTTAACCGCATAGATCATCGCTATACCTTAGCTTGAGTCATCGGTGCTGAACTCATAATTTGGTTAGGTTTACAAAAGGAATTATAACTAGCTTGAGCCAATTATTTCGTTTTTTGTTATTAGCTTATGTTTTAGGAAGCGGGCTTTTCGTACTTCTGCTCTGTGGATTACAGCATTATCAAGCAGAACAGCGCATGAAAATGCACTTACAACAGTATGCAGAGTTACTGCAAGTTAGTTTGCGCCCTTTTTTAGCCAATAACTCTGCAGAGCAACTTAACAGCTTGCTACGGGATTTGCAGTTTCGGGCTAACTTACCTATAGCCGCCATGGGACTTTATCAAGCAAATGGCGAGCCCTTGGCCAGTTCTGGTTTGCAGTTATTACTTCCCCCTCATTTGGCAACATTGCCATTAAAGTCCTACCAGCTAACTACGGTTGGTTCAAAACAGGCTGCGGTTTTACCATTAGAGACTCATCTCATGGCGGCAGATCACAGCATGTTAACGTATAAACCTGATGCTTATTTAGTGATTGTGCCTGAGGATGTGAGTTATCTGCGGCCATTTTTAGTGCTAACGGCGTTAGTGTTAGGCGTGTATACGTTGATTTTCATTATTGCGCTGATACTGTTGTTCCGTTGGCAGCAGCAGCGTAATAATACCTTAGCGAATTTATTGGATGTTGCAGAGCGTAACTTGTGTGCAGAACAGCCCTTATTAACGCTACCCAATTTACCCAAAGATCTGCAGTCAGTGCAAGAGCAGTTAACTCAGTTAGTAGCAGGGTTCAGTGCCAAGCTCAGGTTGCAGGAAGAGCAAGGCGCAGCATTGGCAGAGTTGCAGCGCGATTTTACCCAACTTTCCCAGCAGCATTCGTTAAGTGTCCAGGAATATCAAGAGTTACAAAGTAACATCTTGCTTTGGTTCTCGCATATTAAGTTAATTTGGCAACGACAAGAACAGCTTCCCCCCTTGGTTTTCTCTGCTCTGGTGCGTTTACAGCTACTTTATGGACAATGTCAATTTACTCAGCCGAAGTTAGCCTTTACTTCATTACCCGTAGCGGATTGGCTTTCTAGCCATATACCGACCTTGAATCAATTATTACCCCCTGATGTCAATATTGATTGGTTCGAAGGTCCCAATAATAAGAATAGTGCTATTTATCAGGATGCATCCTTACTGGAAGCCGTGTTACAAGCCTTGTTATTGTTAGCAAGGCGTTCAGACAGTTTAACCCGGTTAGCGCTGCGGTTAAGGGTTGAGCCGGCTGATAGTCCTCAGCTAGTAATTCACTTAAATTGCGATGGCCAAGGGCTTAGCGCGGAGCTGTTGCAGCAGCTTAAAGCGGCGGACACCGCGCAATGGCAATGGCGTGATATTGATCTGGTCGTCTTACAATATGTAGCCAAAGTCCTCGATGCTAAGTTGAAGATACAATCACTAGAAGGGTTGGGCTTAAGTGTGGCTTTGCACATCCCCTTATCGTTAGCTGAGTTACCTTTTACCGCGAAAATGGGGCAAATTTTGTTGTTTGATCAGGACGCAGAGCGTTTAGGTGAGCGTTCGGCTATGCTTAATACCTTAGCAATGCAAGTGACCTGTAGTAAGAACTTAACAGACTTACATTATTTACTGAATAAAACGGTTCCTGACTTAATTATCTTAATGTTACCTGCTGGGGCCGTGAGCGCAGAATGGTTAGCCTTACTGCATCACATCAATGCTAGATTTAATGTGCTGGTTTTTGCTCCCGTCAGCGAATTATCCCAATGGCAAGCAGAGATCCCATGTACGTCGGCAGCTGATTTCTGCATAACGACCATTGCCAAGCAATTAGTTCCTGTTTTACCAGCAGTTTCAAATAAAAACTTGCTGGTGGTTGATGACAATGAAACAAATCAGGCTTTTGTTAGAGTGTTATTACAGCATAAAGCGGTTAATCTGCAGTCAGCACTCAGTGGCAATGAAGTAATGTTGCGTTGTCAGCAGCAGCAATTTGATTTGATTTTACTAGATATTAGCTTGCCAGATATTTCGGGTATCGAAGTCGCACGTCAGCTAAGAGCTTTACCTGCATACCAAAAAACACCCATCTTAGCCTTTACCGCTCATGCACTGCCGGCGGAAATTGCTGAGTTTAAGCGTGCAGGTATGGATGATATTTTATTAAAACCTTTAGATCCTGTTAAATTTGAAACACTTTTAGCGCGTTACCAGCTATATTAGAAGTATAAAGAGTGCAAAATTTATCCGCTATAGCATTCCTATTTCAACTCATTAGCATGTATATTTAATAGGAAGTTAAGGAAAAGGCTAACTAATCGATGAGACATAAAGAAGCAGATGAAGGTTTTCTGTTCTTAGCAGATGACGATGACGCGCCATTAAAGCCAGATATGCAGGCGGGGGTGTGGAATTTACTCATTGTTGATGATGATGAAGAAATCCATACGGTTACCAAGCTTGCACTGAGCGATCTTATCGTTTTAGGAAAACCACTACAGTTCCATCATGCTTATTCGGGTAAGCAAGCCATCACTTTTTTAAAGGAACAACCCGATACAGCCTTGGTATTACTTGATGTAGTGATGGAAACGGATGACGCTGGTTTACAAGTTGTGCGACGGATTCGTGACGAGCTGCATATGGACGAGTTGCGTATTGTTCTAAGAACAGGTCAACCTGGTTATGCACCTGAAGAAAGTGTTATCAAAGAATATGATATTAATGATTATAAAACGAAGACCGAGTTAACCCGCAATAAGCTTGTGACAACGATCATTTCTTCCATTCGTTCCTATCAGCAAATTAAAACTATTAATCAAAATCGGCGCGGTCTGCAAAAAATCATTAAAGCAGGCGCAAACTTATTAGAACAGCATTCTTTACATGAGTTCTCTGAGGGCGTTGTCACGCAAATTTCTTCATTGATTGGCTTACATGCTGAAGGTGTACTGTGTGCGCAAATTGAAGATGATGGCACCGCCAGTGATAAGATCTATGTGCTTGGTGCTGCAGGACACTACGCCCCTTTCATTAAGTGTCAGCTAGACCGATTGGATAATACCCGTATTATTCAGCAAATTAACC
>CAZNXI010000117.1:0-9503 GCA_964577005.1 uncultured Rheinheimera sp. | reverse complement strand
GGAGCCATCGACACGCTGGCGTGCCTGGCGGCGGCGGCCCGTGAATTGAATTTCACCGCCCCGGAAATCACCGAAGAGCCCCTGTTGCAAATCGATGAAGGCCATCACCCGAGCTTCCAGTTCGGCTTTAGGCACGGCGTTACGCCGGTAGCGCAGCGGTAGTGCCACGTTGTCAAATACTGTTAACTCATCAATCAAATTAAAAGACTGAAAAATAAAGCCAATTTTTTCATTGCGGATATAAGCTGCTTCGCTAAGGCTTAAACCACTGACTTCCTGGCCTTCAATTTGATAGCTGCCTTCTGTCGGCATATCCAATAAGCCCAGCAAGGACAGTAAGGTAGATTTACCACAGCCAGATGGACCGCATATAGAAACAAAATCACCAGCGAAGATGTCCAGATCAATACCACGTAAGGCATGGGTTTCCATTTCATCAGTGGCAAATACTTTGGTAATGCCTTGCATGCAGATTTTTTGTTGTTTCATTATAAATCCTTATTTTTAATTATATTTATAGTGCTTTGGTCATGCCGCGGGGGTTACTGCAACAACTGGATACGCTCTGCATTACGATAGGTCACCATATCAGACAAGACAAAGGTATCGCCTAAGTTGGCACCACTGGTAACTTGGATAAAACGGCCGGCATCTTCACCGAACTGTAAAGAAATAGCTGATAAACTGCGACCATCGTCGGTTATTTTAAAGATGCGGCTAGTACTATGGCTTTGACTATTAACAGGCCGTTCCAGATAAAGGGTGTTTGCTAAATGGGCGGTGAAAATTTGTGCATCAATATTGAGTTCTGGCCGGGCAGAGGCAGGTACGCCTTCGGTAAAGGCCAGTTCGACTTCGATAGTACCTTCGCGTACCTCCGGGGTAATGCGGGTTACCACAGCGGCAACGCGCTCGCGGCGTGTGTTAATTTGTGCCTTTTGGCCCACTTGCAGTTGTTCAGCGCGCGATTGCGACACCCGCACCAGCGCTAGCAAATCTTTATCACTACCGACCAGCGCTAATTCCTGGCCGGCAGCGACACTTTGCCCCAGTTCTACCGGCAGCCGCTGTAAAACACCTGTCATACCAGCACGCACTGTTAAACGCTCAGCGCGTTGCTGCATCGTGATATAACGGGCCCGGGCTTGGTTAATTTGCTCTTGCTGAATAATTTCTGATTGGGCAATGACTTCGCTTAGCTGCTCCAGCCGCTGTTGCTGCAACGTTAGGCGTTGCTGCATTTGTTGCTGTTGCAGTACCGTTGTTTGATAGGTTAGCGATGAGACGACACCACTTTCAACCAGTTGCTGCTCGGCATTACGCCGTAGCGCAACCATTTGCCAATTAGCGTCTAGTTCAGCTTGCACCGACAATTCAGCTAAACGTTCACGTTGATTGGCCAGCTTTAAACGTTTCAGGTTGGCTTCTTCTTGCGCCAGCGCCATCGCCGCAGCCTCGACCTCTTGCAATAATTCGGGATTGCTCAACTGCAATATAATACTGTCTTCTGTCACCTGCGCGCCAGGGCGCAGCAACACCTGTTGCACTGTCGCGCTGGTCAGGGCGGTAAGCAGAGTTTGCTTATCAGAGCGCAGTACACCATAGCCGTCGACACTGATTTGTAAATCGCCCTGTTGTACCTGTGCCAGCAATAAACGGGAACGCTCTACTTTATGCAAATGGCCGGGCGAGGCAATTAGTAGGCTGGCGATAAGCCCGGCGCTAGCTAATACGGCCAACAGCAGTAGCGGCTTTTGCCAACGTTTAGCAGATTTAGCTTTTTTTATATCCATAATGACGATGATGCTTTTGCCTGAAAGTGCGAGATTGTCTTGAGTAAAGCAAAGGCTGTGCCGTTTTTAAATCACTGATTTTTAATGATTATTATTTTAGCTGCAAGCAGGGGACGGTTATTCGTCCGATTTCGGACGGTAAATTCCGAAATCGGACTTAAAAAGGGTATCAGGGGTTATGGTAAAACGATACGGGCACAGGCACCGATAAGGCCATCATCACGGTTGCTTAGGGTTAGCTCTCCAGCTAATTGCTCAATAATATGTCGGCATAAGGCTAAACCTATACCCTGACCATCTGGCTTGGTGCTGTAAAAAGGCACAAAAAGATCCTGCGGATTACTGATGCCTTGCCCTTGATCCAGTATGCAGATTTCGGTGCTTTGAGCATTATTTCCCGGTAAAGAGCTGCTGACTTGCCGAAAACGTAGCGCCACAGTGCTGGGTGGGCTACCGGCTTCCAGCGCATTTTTAATCAGATTAATCAGCACCTGCTGTAGCAACATGGCATCGGTATTAAAGCTAAAGCTGGCGTTTGACACCTGCAACTGATGCTGCTGAAACAGCAGTTGTAAATCGGCTTGCAGTTGCTGCACGCTTACCGGTTGTAGCTGAACACTTAGCGGTTTGCTGAGTTCGCTGTAGCGGCTAACAAAATCCTGCAAATGGCGGCTGCGCTGGTTTATCAGTTCCAGTGCTTCTTGCTCCCGCTCGCCAGCTACTTTGTTTTTTAAATGCTCCGACAGCGCCAGGACCGGCGTTAAGGAGTTACGGATCTCATGGCTTAGCACCCGGATCAATTGTTGCCAGGCTTGCAGCTCATTGGCTCTTAAAGCCGCCTTGATATTAATAAATACCAGCAGTTGATGCCGCTCGCCCTGATCTAAAAAGCGACTATGACGAATTTGCCACTGTTTATCCCGCTTGCTATCAGCAAAATGCCAGTGCGGTGTTGCTTCCAGGCCAAGTTGGCTGGCCGAGGTATGACGCAGACTTTGCCAGGGCCGACCAAACAAGGTGTTAAACTCGTTGTTGGCGTAGCTGAGTTGCTGCTTATGGTTAAACACCAAAATAGGCGTATTTAACTGATCAATTAAGCGATACAGCAGAAATTGTTGCTCATCAAAGAAGCTTTTGCGTTGCTGCAGTTGTTCGCTTAATTGTAATAACTGATTTTGAAAGGTGGCAGCAATACCGCTGCGGTAAGCAGCTTTGGCTTGCAAGCTATAATCTTGATTTTGCAGTGCTTCTAACTGCACACTGGCCCGGCTAAAGGCCGACAACATGCGGGTACGGTTTTGCCATTGCTGTTGATTTAACCACAGCACCGCTGGCCATAGCAGCAGCCAGAGCCACCATAGTGGCCAATAGATACTGACTATGACTGCTAGGCTGACTAAACAACTCGATAGCAACAGGCATTGCCAGCGCGAGCTGGCCTCTAGCGAGCGGTTTAAACCGCTAGTCAGCCAGGCCATATTTCTCTAACCGCCGATATAAAGAGGACTTAGTAATCCCGAGCAAGTCAGCACTTTTTTGTTTATTACCCATACAATGCGCCAACGCTTGTTGGATAAGCTGCCGCTCTGCTTGCTCCAACGTTAGCATCGGCAGCGAGGCCTCGCTTTGCGTGTTCTGGCTAACTTTTTGCTGGCGCGGTAGGGTTAAATCATCGGCGCTAATTTGGCTGCGCTGACATAACAGCACTGCACGCTCTATTACGTGGCTTAACTCCCGGATATTGCCAGGCCAGGGATAGCTCAGCAGCAAGGCTTCAGCTTCTTTTAGCAAGCTCAGTTCAGTTTTATGATAGCGGCAGCCATGTTTTTCCAGAAAAAACTGCGATAAAGGCAGAATATCGGCAGGTCGCTCCCGCAATGCCGGCACTCTGAATTCCAACGTATTAAGGCGATAGTACAGATCTTGTCGAAACGAACCCTGTTCCAGCAACTGGCTAAAATTGCCATTGCTGGCACTGATTAAGCGCACATCACTTTGCTCAGTGCTACTGGAACCCAGCACTTCGTATTGGCCGCTTTCTAATACCCGCAGTAGCTTGGCCTGTTGCGCCAATGGTAAGTTGGCGATTTCGTCTAAAAATAGCGAGCCGCCATGTGCCAGGGCAAAACGGCCACTGCGGTGTTCTTTGGCATCGGTAAAAGCGCCTTTTTTATGGCCGAACATTTCGCTTTCAAACAAGCTTTCGGGGATTGCGCCCATATTCACGCTAATCAAGGGTGCTTTGGCGCGGGCCGAATGGCGATGAATAAACTGCGCTAACTGACTTTTGCCAGTACCGTTTTCTCCGGTAAGCAAAATATTGGCATCACTGTTGGCGACCGCTTTTAATTGTTCGATAAGGCGCTGCATCTGCGGGCTTTGCCATACTAAGTTGTCGTCGCTATGGCTTAGCGCAGCCGTTAATTGCTGGTTATGCTGCTGCAGGGCGGCCAGCTTTAATTGCTGTTGGATCACTTGCAGCAGACGCTGGTTTTGCCAGGGTTTCTCAATAAAATCACCGGCACCTGCTTGCATTGCATTCACTACCAAGGCGGTATTTGACCAGGCGGTCATGGCTACCACTGGGACGTCGAAGCCTTGCTGAGAATACCACTGCAGAAAGCGTAGTCCTTCAGCGCCAGAGGTGGTGTCGCGATCAAAATTCATATCCAGCAACAATAGATCGGCTTTGCTCTCGGCCAACCAAGCCATAGCCTGCACCGGGTTTTCTACTTCACTTAGCGTAAAACCGGCATCTTCCAAAATAAAACGGGCAGATAACCGAATATCCCGATTATCTTCAATGATTAAGATATGTTGCTGCGCCATCGCTATTCCTTGCACAAACCAGACTGCATCTTATGCTCAGTTGTTGATAAGCTCAAGCACGGGCGTTTTACATTGGACTGCCTTAAAGGTTGGTGCAATCGATAAGTAGCGTGATTGCACCTAGTTTTTATCGCTAAATCCTTTAACTGCGATGCTTGGAATAGTTAAGCTGCCGCTTGTCTGGCTTGCTGAGTCAGTTGCACCAAAGCTTTGCGTACCTCTTGCCCAGTAAAGCAAGGGGCGGCAAAAGGCACAAAGTACAAGCGCTCGGCTTGCATAAAGTGGCAGCCCTCAGGATACACCGTCAGAATCGTTGCTGCGCCCGGTTGGCCACTATGCTGTGCGGTGATCAGTTCACAGGCATCGGCATGATCGTCATTCATATGCTCGACCATCGCCAGCTCATCTGCCGCTTGCCATGCCGGAGCCGCTTGTTGCCATTCTTGCTGGGTTAGCCAAAAAATCTCGCCAAAGCCGCCAATAAAGCGAATATGCTCTACCGGCATTTTCCAAAAATAGAAATCATGCGCTTGCTTATAGGCTTCTGCGGCTGGAAATAAGCGGAAATAGCGAGCTTCGTATTCTGCTGCTTGTTCATGAGTTAATTTTTGAGCATGACCATTTAAGGTTAAACGCGCTTCGGTGTTTTGATCACCCGCACTAGCCTGATGATACAAGGTAATGCTTAAGCGGTTATCATGCTCTAGGTTACGGGCATGCTGGGCAATATCCGACACATAGAAAATCACCTCACCGGTATCGGTTAGCATCACGGTCGACACCGAACCAAAAGGGGCGCCTTGTAATTTATAAGACAGGGTAGAAAATACCGCGCTTGTGCTGGTTAAGGCTAAATGCCGGGCCACTTTCACGGCGTTAATACGTTCTTGCATAAGGACTCCTGAATACGGTGTGGTTACAATAATTCGGTATGGGGTTCAGAAAAAATCATCGGGCATGCTAAGCGCGGGTGGCGACAAACATGCATTTTAGTTTGGTAAAGCTCGGTTAACGGTTGTTCGGCTAATACCTGCTCTGGTGTACCAAGTGCACGAATATGCCCTTGGTCCAGTAACAGCACCTGATCAGCGTAGAGCGCCGCTAAATTTAAATCGTGCAGCACCGCGATCACCAAGTTGCCGGCTTTGGCAAAGGCGCTGATTTGCTGTAAACAGCGATGCTGTTGGTGCACATCTAAGGCCGCAGTGGGTTCATCTAATAGCAGCAATTTGGGCGTAGAGAGCGTGTTATCTAATTGCGCCAAGCAACGGGCAATATGGCTACGTTGTAATTGGCCGCCAGACAATCTGCTTAGATCCCGCCCTTGTAAATCAAGCAGATTAAGCTTATTCAGCCATTTTTCAGCAATCGTTGCCGATTGCTCAGTGCTTTCCTGATAACCAAAACGGCTTAAACAAACCAGCTCTTGCACAGTTAAGCCCGCCGGTGAAATCGGTTGCTGGCTTAATACCGCCCGTTGTTGCGCTAAGTCTGCCGCCGACCATTGAGTAAGCGGTTGCTCAAACAAGCTGATCTGGCCCTGAAAGGGCAGATCCAAGCAGAGCGCACTTAATAAGGTCGATTTACCTGCACCATTTTCGCCGAGTAAGGCGACAAATTGGCCTGGCGCAAAGTCCGCGCTCAGCGCCTCAATAACCAGGCTATTGCCTCGTTTGACCGAAAGCTGTTGTATTTTAAGCATACAACCTCCGCTTTTGTTGCAATAAAAGGTAGATAAAGAACGGCGCACCCAATAACGCAGTGATAATGCCAATCGGCAATTCTGCCGGCGGCACAGCCATGCGTGCCAACCAATCGGCAAGGGCTAACACTAAGGCGCCTAACAGCATGGCTACCGGCATCATTCTTGGAATGGCTGCACCCACTAACAAGCGGGCAATATGCGGGATCACTAAGCCAATAAAGCCAATAATGCCAGTTAGTGCTACCGCTGCACCCACACCCAGCGCCACTAATACGATAAGCTCACGTTTTAAACGCGGCACATTCACGCCCAGATACCGTGCTTGCTGCTCACCCAGTAATAATAGGTTAATGGCTTTACGCCGATACCAGAGTAGGGCACTGCACAGCCCCAAGCTGGCGAAGGCCAATGGCAGTGGCTGCCAAGTAACGGCCGCCAGTGAGCCCATTTGCCAGAAGCTCATTAGGCGTAAGGCATCGTCGGAGGCATAATAGCTAATTAACCCAATCACTGCCGCCGCCAAGGCATTAATAGCGACACCACAAAGCAATAAGGTGGCGACATTGACACCATGGCTGCTGCGCGAGAGTTGATACACCAGTAACGAGGTCATCAGTGCACCAATAAAAGCTGCTGCACTTACCCAATAATGGCCGCTTAACCCCAGCTGTGGCCCAAACGCAATCACCAACAGCGCCAACATCGCAGCGCCAGCCGCTATACCAATTAACGAGGGATCGGCCAGCGGGTTACGACACAGCGTTTGCATGGCACAGCCAGCTTGCGCCAATACCGCACCCACCATTAACCCCAGCAATAGGCGTGGTAAGCGTAATTCGGTGACCACATTTAACTGCAGCGCAGAAAAGTCGCTATTAAAACCGGGCCACCACCAAGCAAAGGCTAGGCGCCAATCGGTGAGCACCGCGCCACTGCTTAGCGCCAGCACAGCACAGGCAAAAATGCCCAGCACCAGCAGCGCAATAATTAACGGAAAACGTAACATTATTGACCTAATACTGGGGTTGTGGTGCTTTGAATAGCGATGCCATTGCCAGAGTTAACCCCTACCATGTCCTTTTTATTAGCGCTCGTTGCACTAGGCTGAGCAAGCGTTGACTGACGGTGCGCTGGTGTTGAGGCCGTTTGCTGGCCAAATTGGTACAGTTGCTGAATTGCATCGCCAATGCGGCTGGTCATGCCCATCGACAGCAAGGAGTCCATAACCAATACGCGGCAGTTTTTGGCTGCGGCCAGCATCCGTAATTCCGGTAATTGACAAAAGGCATTAAGTCCCCCCGCGCTTTTTGCCACATGCTCGGGTACCACCAATAAATCGGGTTGTTGCAACATTAAAAACTCAGCAGGAATTGGTTTAAAACCATTATGGGTAGC
The DNA here is from genome assembly GCA_964577005.1 of uncultured Rheinheimera sp. Classification (GTDB taxonomy): domain Bacteria; phylum Pseudomonadota; class Gammaproteobacteria; order Enterobacterales; family Alteromonadaceae; genus Alishewanella. The sequence continues at coordinate 1,781 of CAZNXI010000117.1, read as the reverse complement.
TAAGTTTTGCATAGCGCTGTAGTGAAACAACAGATCGGGTACCGTTTCGCTGCCGGCAACAATCACCCCGCGACTAGAGGCTTGCAGCACAAACAGAGCCGACAACGGTTTTACGTCAGTCGTGGTGGTAGACAGCACGGGTAGGCTCTGCTTAATCTGGTTAATGAGCGCGGTGGCTGCCGCTTCTTTCTGCAATTTAGCGCCGAGCAAACCAATAAATTCATAGAGCTCCGCTAAATCGCGCGGTTTAGCAAAGTGTTCAACCTTAATGCCGGTGTTACGCAGTTGATTTAGCGTCGCGGCAGGGCCGGTACCTTCCAGCGCCCATAATTCGGTTGCGCCAGTTGCGATAAGCGCTTCTGCCGATAAGCTGCGGTAATAACCAATACTGGCTTTATTGGCCGCTGCTGCTGGGCTGGTACTGGACGTATCTACCGCCAGTAGCTGATCGCCAGCGCCTAAAGCAAAGATAATATCCGTTAGCGTGCCGCCGGCACTGGCAAGCTTGGCGTTGGCAGGAGGATGACTTGTTGATACCGCGTTAGTGGCGAACGCATAAGAGGGTAACTGACTGAGTAAACAGACACCTAGTAAGAGTTTAGGAAAACAGCGTAATAATGAGCTAAACATGCTAATACCGATGCAAAGAAAATTTATGCGGATAGTAATAGTAATAATAACTATTTGCAATGCTTTGTTGTGCAATCTATGCTGGCAGCCTTTTTTCAAGATTCATACTGGCTTTTCAAGATTCATACTGGCATTACTTTAAGGAGAATACATGTCCAAATTATCTTCTGGTGTTAAGCGGGCGCGACCCGGTCTAGTTCACCTTTGCCTATCGCGTCTTTCGTTGGGCATGCTGGGCGGCCTTCTGTTACTGACAACGGCAGGTTGCAGCCAAACACCAGTAACAGAGACTGTCAGTACTGCCAGTGTTACGCTGCCAACTTGGCAAGCCCCTGAGCGTCAGCAGCATCCGTTGGTTGGCACCCTGTATCAGCTTGATTCAGACCAGCCGATTGCCCCTGAAACGCTGTTAACGCAATTGCCGGCAGGTACTTGGTTATTGCTGGGCGAGCAGCATGATCATCCCGATCATCAGCAGCTACAGCTTTGGGTATTACAGCAACTTGCTGCTCAGCAGCGCTTAGGTGCCGTTGCCATGGAGATGCTAAATACCGCACAACAACCGGCCTTAGATGCACAGTTAAAGCAAGACACACTGAGCACGCCTGAAGAATTATACTGGCCTGAAAAGGCCTGGCCCTTTGCCCGTTATCAAGGGCAAGTGCAATGGGCGCTTGATCAGGCCAGTCGGCTGGTGGCGGCAGATTTAAGTGACAATGAGAAAACGGCGCTACGGCAAAATACCGCCGCAGTAAAGGAGCATTCGGCGGCGCATACCGACTATTTGGCAGAATTAATGGTAAAAAGCCACTGTGGCATGTTTACGGCCGAGCGGGCGAAACCTGCCGCCAGAATGCAAATTGGTCGTGATCAACAGATGGCCAAACAAATGCTAGCCAATAGCCAAGCAGATAAAGTCAATGTGCTAATTGCCGGTGCCCAGCATGCACGTAAAGATATTGGGATACCGCTCTGGTTAGGCGAGCAGCCTGTGGTCAGTATTTTAATGGTCAGTGTCGCAGAGAGTACCGATCCTAAAGACTATTTGCCGCAAGCTATAACGGCAGATACACCCGCCTCGGCTATCGCAGATCTAATTTGGTTTGTGCCAGCGATCCCCGCCGTCGATTATTGTGCGCAGTTAATGGGTA
>CAZNXI010000116.1:264-9577 GCA_964577005.1 uncultured Rheinheimera sp. | reverse complement strand
AGCTCGGTATAGACCCTTAAGCGTGGTGCTACGATTAAATAGTTTAAATAGGCACCAATTAGCAGGCCGACAGCAATCCAAGTACTACTAAGACCTGAAATATACATGGCTCCGGGTAAACCCATAAGCATCCAGCCGCTCATATCTGAGGCACCAGCGGACAGCGCTGTAACGCCTGGGCCTAATTTACGACCTCCCAACATATAACCTGAAACATCGTTATCTGTCGTTTTATAGGCGTATAAACCAATGCCAATCATGGCCAAAAAATAGAGGGCAAGCGAAATTAACGTGGCAGTTTCCACAGTGTTAGCTCCTGTTATTGTTAGAGGTTATAGGGGCGAATTAACCGGGTGTGTCCTTTGGTGCGGTGGCAAACAAGGTCAATCAGCAACATACTGAGTTGACGTTTGCTGACGTTGGGTGTAATGACAGTCATCAGCAAAGGTCAAATCGTGAGTAGATGCTAACAAGTCAACCACAGGGATGCCAGTGCTTTTGCGCAGAGTTATCTTAAAAGTCGGGTATTCTAACGAAAAGGTGCTGCTATGAAGCAGCACCCCAATGCGTTAGTGCGGGTACAAAGGGGGTAACGCTATAGTTTTTGTTACCGCTTTTGCCGGACGCCAGCTGCGCCAAACTTGGTATAAGGTTATCCCTTGCCAAGGTTCTTGCTGTTTACCATAACATTGCTTAGCTAACTTGTTGAGCTCAGTTGTAAACAAAGGATCAGCGACCAATTGTGCTAATTGTTCCAGTGATTTTACCGACGGGGAAAACTGTGCCTTGCCCCAGAGTAGCAATTGTTCTGCAGCGACTTTGGCATCCGCGGTTTTACAGGCTTGCCGTAACACCTTATCAGCAAACGGCACTCGGCTGTGTTCAACTGGCGCAACCTGAGCCTTAGCCGACGCGGTTCTTTTAAGCGCAAACAGCGCTACAGAGAATAGCCAGCAACACAATAGCACAGTACTGGTATAGTTCCATTGCCATGGACTCACGCTTGGTGTCAGCTCTAGACTAGGTTCGGCAAGTGCCATGGGCGCTGTTGCTGGATTACCTCCCATAACTTGAAGCGTTCGAGCGGGAAGTACTGCTACTTCTTGTCGCAGCGTTTGACTATTCCACCAGGGCAAGCGGATTTCGGGGAGCGTCAAATCGCCAGCTTCATTAGCGATAATGGCGGTGGTAAAGATTTTTTGTGCTACCAGCCGGTTACTTCGCTCAGCCCCTTTTGCCTGAGGTTGCTCCTGATAAAAACGCAGTTGCTCAGGTAATTGCTGATTAATATCCGGTAATTGACTACTTGCGACATCGACCGCAGACAAAGTAATAATGCGCGTGACTGGTTCACCCACCTTAAGCTCTACGCTGGCTGGTTGCCATTCTTCCGTTAAAGTCACTAAGCCAGCGACTAGCCAGCGCCCATTAAAATCTACCGGCTGGGGCTTAACGTCAATAGTGATGGGCTGCGCTTCTTGCATCACGGTTTTGCTGCGAGCAAAATAGTCAAAACGATTAGTATCCCGTGCTATCACTTCGCCACTAAATAAGGGGGGCGTTATGGTGAATTGACCACTACGTTGTGGTGTGATGCTATAGCGGCGGGTAATGGTGCGATAGCGCACGCCATTGACCAGTGCTGAACCTTCAACATCTTGACCAACGCGCTGAATTTCTGCGCCTTCCAGCTGTGGTTCGGTTAAATTACCTCTTTGCAAATCACCACTAAAATAGATGACTACATCGTAGTACAACATTTGCTGGACATAAATTTCGCTGCTGCCATTCAGCGTCACCTCGACAAAAAGCTCGCGTGGATTAGCAGTGTTATTCGCACTGGCCGTTTCAGCAAGCACGGTTAATTCAATTGGTTCTGAGCGTTGCCCGTTAATCTCGAAAGAGGGGATAGTAAAGGTGCCACTGGTCAATGGAAATAAGGTAAAGCTCCAACGCGTACTATGTGCACTTACGCCATTGATAACTTGGGTGCTTTGGCTAATGGAGGGGGCCATTACTCTAAAGTATTGTTCCAGTTCACGGTAATTAAGCGCATCTGCGGCTAGGCGCGCATCCGCGGTAACCGTTAAGGTTATGGCTTCACCCGCCAGCGCCGGATTTTTATCGACCTGACTGTGTAGGCTATTCAGAGCTAATACGGGCACACTAATACCGAGCAAAAGCACAACATGTAAATAACAAATAAATCTTAACAGCGGGCTTACCATTCCTGACGGGCTCCTGAAGGCGGTTGAGTTCGACGTTTTTGATGTTCAAGTAGCATGCGATTCCGCAGTAAAATACCAGGATCATCTTGAACTTTACGTAATAAGTTTTCCAGTTCCTGCTGCTGCTCAGGGGTGGCATTTGGCCAGTTTTGATCGACGAGCTTCTGTTGCGCCATTTGCTCGGCCTCTTCTTTATTCGCCGCATCCTCTACCTTCGCAGACGCCTGCTGTTGTTGCGCTTCGGCGGTTTGCTGCTCGCTTTCTGCTGTTTGTTGCTCAGTGCTATTTTGGGGGGCGGAGGGGCTATTTTGTGCCGCGGATTGCTGTTGTTCGGCACTCTTTTGCTGTTCTTCACTTGCTGCTTGCTCAGCGGATTGTTGCTCAGACGACGAATCACCTTGTTGTTCGCTTTGCTGTTGCTGTTGCTCATTCTGTTGCTGTAAAAGTTGACGCATCAACTCCGCGTTGGCCATTGCAGCCGCGTTATTTTCATCCAGTTTTAGGGCTTCTTGATAGGCATCCAGTGCTTGCTGATACTGCTGCTGCATCGCCAGCGCATTGCCTAAATTATGCCAAGCCGCGGCAGAGGGCTGTTGTTCGAGCGCTTGCCAGAATGCTTGCGCTGCTTGCTCATACTGACCAGAACGATAAGCCGCATTGCCACGCCATAAGGGATCGCTAAACTTTTGCTGCGCTTGCTCAAATTCTTGTTGCGCGTACAGCTGCTGAGCTTGCTGCTCTTTGCTTTGCCATAAACTTTGCCAACTGCGAGCATCTGCTTGGGGTAAGTATAAGGCGGGAAGCAGCAGCAAAATGGGCGCTCGGCGCGCTAACCATAACGCGAAGGGCAACAGTAACCAAACAAGATACACCGCATTATCTTGCCATTGATCACCCGCAAAGACCTGTTGCTCAGATTGACGCTGATTGCTGCTAGACAGTCGAGTATCGGCTATAGCATGTAAATCGCGGTTATCCGCTGTGGCAGTTTGAAAAACACCGCCTCCTTGCCGTGCTAGCACTTGTAATTGCTGCAATGGCACGCGTGGTATCACCACCGCGCCTTGCCGGTTTTTTAATAACTCCCCATTTTCTAAGCGAACCACTGCACCTTCGCTTTGCCCAAAGGCTAAAATAGATAAACGATAGGGCCAGTTATTTAACAGCTGTTGGATTTCATGATAACTATCGCTATCAAACCCATCAGTAAAGAGCACTACATCGCCAGCGGGATAGCCGGCTTGTTGTAATAAACTTCCGGCAAGTTGCAACGCAGAGAGTACATTCGAGCCCTGCGCGGGCATCAGTTCGGGTCTTAACGTCGGGATCTGTAACCGAATATTATTATGATCGGGGGTCAGTGGTGAGATAACAAAGGCTTCAGCTGCAAAGCTAATCAGTGCTAAATCGCCTTCACGTAAGGTTTCTACAAAATCTAAGGCTTTAAAACGTTGCTGCGTTAAACGATCGGGTGCCATATCCGTGGCGCGCATGGATAAAGACATATCCATAATCAGTACCGTGGCGTTTTTCACAGTCAACGCGGGTTGCGGTAATTTTTGCCAAGTGGGGCCACTTAAGGCCAGCACACTGAGTAACCAACATAAAGCTAATAAAGGCATGGCCCAGGGTTGTTTATGTTGTAATTGCTGACTAATCAGTACAATGGGTTGTAGGTGACTGGCAATGAGTTGTTGCCAAGGACTAAGATCCTGACGGCGCGAATACAACAGCCACCAAAATACTGCAACAGGTAATAATGCCAATAGCCAAAATGGGCGTAGCAAATGAAAATCAGCTAACATGCTTAAACACTCCGGCCCAGTTAATTTGACGCGATGCCAAGATAAAAGACAACAATAATGCTAATGCCAAAGGCCAATGCACTAGGCTGCGTTGTGGGCGAAACGTCAGCTCTTCTCTTTCAATCGGTTCTAATTGATCCAGTAATTGATAGATACTGCGAAGTTCCTGCGGATTGCGAGCGCGAAAATACTGACCGCCCGTTTCAGTCGCCAATTGAATCAGTAAAGGTTCATCCAGATCCTGTGATGGATTAATGATGCGTTGTCCAAATAAACTTTGTTGCAGCATTTGCTCTGCACCTAGCCCCACCGTATAAATTTTAATACCGGCGGCTTTAGCCAGTGCTAACGCTTCTAGCGGTTGTATCTCACCCGCATTATTTGCACCATCGCTTAATAAAATCAGTACCTTGTTTGTCGCCTCGTAGCTATTAAGTCGTTTAACGGTCAAGCCAATGGCTTCGCCAATCGCCGTTCGCTGGCCAACTAACCCTATTACGGACTCTTCTAAAAACTGCTGTACTGTCGCTAAATCAAAGGTAAGGGGTGTTTGTTGATAGGCTGCATCGGCAAATAAAATCAACCCTACGCGATCACCTTCACGGGCGGCAATAAAATCGCGCAAAACCATTTTCATCGCCTCAAGGCGGGTGATATTGCCCGTGGTGTATGGCATATCTGGAATATTCATCGAACCAGACAAATCAATAGCTAACATCAACTCGCGACCGGGTTGTGGCAAACTGACTGGCTCATCTAGCCAACGGGGCTGGGTGGCACTAAAAACCAATAAAATCCAAATAAGTGCCGCCAGATAGGGGGCAACCGTGCGTAGTTCTGAGCTGGCGGTACCGGGCTTGCCCAATTTTGCCAAAGCAGGTAAGTGCAGCGCGCTGCCAGCAGGCTGACGCTTTTTCTTTAGCAGCATAGGCAAGGGTAATGCCAGCAATAGCCAAGGGTAAGCTAAATCAAGCATGTGTTTTCTCTGCCAGTGGCGCAGTGGCAGCGGGCAAGGCCACGCGTTTTGCGCCGGTTTTAGAATTAAAGTGGGTAATTATATAAGCGCAGGCCTGCCACCATTGCTCTCTGGTTTGCGCGGAGCTAGTGCACGGATCTTGATACAGTAAGCTCGCTAAATCTGGCAGGGGCATTGTCGCAGGCAATAAGCTTTGCAAATAGTGCTGCCAAAGGTGGGTGGCGCTGCTCAATAGCGGATGCTGTGGATGATAACTTTGTAATAAACGTTTGAGCAACTGATTAAGGGTTGCTACAGAAGTCGGTTCTTGCCAATTAATCTGTTTCAGCTCTGCCAGCGCAATTCTGCGTGGACGGTCGGCTTGCCAACGTCGGTAGGCAACGCCACAGCCTAGCATCAGAGCGAGTATCGCCAGCACCAGTAACAGCCAATGTCCGAGAGCTGGCTGCCAAGGGATCACCCGTTCAGGTTCGATAATATCGGCGAGGTAAGATAATAAATCAGGTTCAGCGGCCATAATAGCGTCTCGATAACTGACTAACTAAGGGTTCAGCACTGCTAAAAGCGACAAATTTACAGCCTAGTTGCTGTAACTGTTGCTGTAGCTGCTGGTTTAGCTGTTGTTGCTGTAATTGATAGCGTTGTTGCAGCTGCCGATCGCCCAAGCTGATCTGAACCGATTGCGCAGCGGCATGCACCAGTGCTATGCCTTGGGCCGCGTCTGGGAGTTGATGTTCAAGTGGATCAAACAGCTGACAACAATGTATCTCATTATGCTGAGCAATCAGCTGCAAATGACGTAAGCTTTCCTGATCCAACTGCGAAAAATCAGACAAAATATATAATAAGCTCCCCGGGCGCAGCAAACGTCGCAGCTCGGCAAGTGCGGTCGCCAACGATAAGGGATTAGGATCCCGCGCTGCGTCTTTAGCTTGCTGTTGAATATCAATCAATGCCTGCAGGTAACGTAATACGGCACGGGTACGGCTGGCCGGTTTTAGTAAGCGATGGCTATATTGGCCAAACACCAAACCCGCTAATTTATCGCCCCGGGCTTTACTATGCCAGCTGATCACTGCGGCTAAATGGGCAGCCTGAACTGACTTAAGCAATAATGCTGAACCAAACTGCATGCTTGCGCTCAGGTCGGTTAAAATAAACACCGGTCGCTCTTTTTCTTCCCGAAACAACTTGGTGTGCACCTTGCCAGTACGAGCTGTGACGCGCCAATCAATAGCGCGTACATCGTCGCCAGGTTGGTAATGGCGAACCTCATCAAACTCCATACCCCGGCCTTTGCTTCTGGCCAAATAGGTGCCCGCCAATTTACTTTGAATCGCTATAGTAGGACGCAGATCTAAAAGCTGCGTATGGCGTTGATACCACAGCAGCTCAGGCAATGCTAAGTTCACCCCATCGCTTTGTAAGGTTTGTAACCACACAAAAGGATCCGCGGGCTTAGCCAAAGTGGCGTCTGCACGTTGTTTATTCATTAAGGAACCGCAACCTGTTGCAAAATTTCATCTAGTACCTGATCGGTACTGATCCCCTCGGCTTCAGCAGCATAGGTTAAAATTAAACGGTGGCGCAGCACATTGTGAAAGACGGCTTGAATATCGTCAGGCGTGACAAAATCTCGACCATTTAACCACGCACGCGCTCTCGCACAGCGGTCTAGCGCAATGGTGGCACGTGGGCTGGCGCCATAACCAATCCAACTGGCTAATTTAGCACTGTAAGCGCCAGGTTGGCGGCTAGCCATAATCAGCTGCACAATATAATGTTCTAAGCTCTCGGCCAGATGCAGCCTTAAAATCGCTTGACGTGCAGCAAAAATATCGCTTTGGCTAATACGCGGTGCTGTGCTACTCGCATCATTGCGCGCTTCTGCGCGGGTCAGTCGCAAAATATCTAATTCGGTTTTGCTGTCTGGGTAATCCACTTTTAAATGCAGTAAAAAACGATCTAATTGCGCTTCCGGTAGCGGATAGGTGCCTTCTTGCTCCAGCGGATTTTGCGTCGCCATGACTAAAAATAACTCAGGTAGCTTGTAAGTATTTCGTCCTACCGTCACTTGTTTCTCAGCCATCGCTTCTAACAAAGCAGATTGCACCTTAGCCGGGGCTCGGTTAATTTCATCAGCGAGAATAATATTGTGAAAAAGTGGGCCAGATTGAAAAGCAAATTGTCCGGTTTCTGGTCGGTAAATATCGGTACCGGTGAGATCAGCGGGCAGCAAGTCAGGTGTAAATTGAATACGGTGAAACTCTCCCTCAACGCCTTGAGCTAAGGCATTGACAGCACGCGTTTTTGCTAAACCTGGTGGGCCTTCCACTAAGAGGTGACCATTGGCAAGAAGTGCTAGCAAGATACCTTCAGTCAGCGCTGGCTGGCCAATGACTTGGCTATCTAGGTACGATTTTAGTGATGTAAATGCCTGAACCATAATATTTTATCTTTTTTAAGAATGAATTGGGTAATTTATACACTGCAAGTTTATGTAAAACCACACCTTTTAGAGCAAAGTACTGATAAGGTGGGCATAAACTGATTAGCTTTGCTTTGACGGTAGGACCTTTATAAGGTTCCCTAGAGCAGAAAACAAGAGGTTTGCATCGCTTGCTGTTTACGCTAAGTTTTAAAACAACTGTTTTAATTTAGCTAGACAGTGGTTACAATCAGTCAAGATATCAGAGGTCAGACCTGTGATAATGCCTAACACAGCTAACGAGGATAATTATGGCCGCGCCAATAAATCTTACTACTCGCCAAGGCGAACGAATTGCTATCGTTGCCGGGTTACGTACCCCTTTTGCTAAGCAAGCCACCGAGTTTCATGGCGTATCAGCCTTAGATTTGGGAAAACTGGTCGTTAATGAATTACTGATCCGCTCTGAACTTGATCCGGCATTAGTTGAGCAAGTGGTGTATGGCCAAGTGGTACAAATGCCAGAAGCGCCAAATATCGCACGTGAAATTGTGTTAGGTACTGGCATGCGCGTCCATACCGACGCCTACAGTGTTACCCGCGCCTGTGCCACCAGCTTTCAATCGGTAGCCAATATTGCCGAGTCCATGATGGCAGGTATGACTCAAATTGGTATTGCAGGGGGCGCTGACTCAAGCTCAGTGTTACCTATTGGGGTCAGTAAAAAACTGGCTCGCGCTTTAGTGGATTTAAATAAAGCCAGAACCTTCGGCCAAAAATTAGCGATTTTCCGTCGTTTGGGGTTAAAAGATTTACTGCCTGTACCACCGGCTGTTGCGGAATACAGCACAGGCTTGTCGATGGGTGATACGGCAGAACAAATGGCAAAAAGCCATGGCATTACTCGTGCAGCACAAGATGAAATGGCGCACCGCTCGCATACCCTAGCTGCTGCCGCTTGGCAATCTGGCAAGTTAGCTGCCGAGGTCATGACGGCCCATGTCGAGCCTTACAGTCGCTTTTTACAAATGGATAATAACGTCCGTCTCGAGTCTAAGCTGGAATCCTATGCCAAATTAAAACCGGTATTTGACCGAGTACACGGCACGGTTACCGCGGCAAATAGCACGCCATTAACAGACGGTGCTTCGGCGGTGTTAATGATGACCGAAGGCCGTGCTAAGGCATTGGGCTATAAGCCATTAGGGTACATCCGCAGCTATGCCTTCGCAGCGATAGATGTGTATGACGACATGTTAATGGGACCTTCTTATGCCACACCGCTGGCTTTAGATAGGGCTGGTTTAACCCTAGCAGATTTAACCTTGATTGAAATGCATGAAGCCTTCGCGGCTCAAGCGCTGGCCAATATGAAAATGTTTGGTAGCCGCAAGTTTGCGCAGGAAAAGCTAGGACGCGATCAAGCCATTGGTGAAATCGATATGGCGAAATTCAACGTCAACGGCGGCTCCTTAGCTTATGGTCACCCCTTCGCGGCCACCGGTACCCGTTTGATTGTGCAAACCTTAAATGAATTGAACCGCCGTGGTGGTGGTATTGGTTTAACGACCGCCTGTGCGGCCGGTGGCCTTGGTGCTGCCATGATTGTGGAGACTGAATAATGAGTGAATCCTTAGCACCTAGCTTCACCCTCAGTGTACGTGAGGACAAAGTTGCCTTATTAACCATGGATATTCCTGGCGAGAGCATGAATGTGCTTAAAGCCTCTTTTGCCGACGAAATCGAGCAAATTTTAAAGCAACTGGCCAGCGACAGTACGATTAAAGGCGTGGTCTTTATTAGCGGTAAAAAAGATTCTTTTATCGCCGGTGCCGATATCAGTATGCTCGACAGCTGCACCACCGCAGAGCAAGCG
>CAZNXI010000116.1:0-254 GCA_964577005.1 uncultured Rheinheimera sp. | reverse complement strand
GCCAAGATGGGTCAGCAGATGTTCGATCGTATTGAACAGTTACGTTTACCCGTCATTGCTGCGATCCACGGTCCTTGTTTAGGCGGCGGTTTAGAGCTGGCCATGGCCTGTCATGCCCGTGTTGCTACCAGTAGTCCCAAAACCGTTTTAGGGTTACCTGAAGTGCAACTGGGTTTGTTACCCGGCAGTGGCGGTACCCAGCGTTTACCTAAGTTAGTGGGTGTGCAAAAAGCCTTGGATATGATTTTAACCGG
>CAZNXI010000115.1:1002-9600 GCA_964577005.1 uncultured Rheinheimera sp. | reverse complement strand
TTATGATCAAGCCTAGCCTGATTAATTTGGATCTACGTGATTTGCTGGCACTGTTACAGCAGCCCGGCCGAATGGCCATTAACTGGCAACAGCTTGATCTAAACCAGCCACTAGCACCACAGCTAACGCTATTGTTACAACACCCGCTCTTAGCCAAAACGGCAACCGATACCGCAAAAGCCGCCATGCTGCACTTAGAGGTGCCGGAACACTTTGCGCTCGAGCAGTTTGAGTTTTTGCATCAGTACCTGCAAACACAATTGCCAGACAACACCTTAATACTGTCTGGCCTGCGCATTACTTCAGAGATCAGGCAGGCAGAGTTAACATTGCTTTTAACGGGTATTCAGCCAAACTAAGTTACAGGTAAAGCAATTTAAACGCTTCGTTAAAATGCTTGCCTAACTGAGCTAGTTTATGGCAATAATAGAAACAGCATAAGCAACAAGGAAGCTGATAACCTATGCAAATAATGGACTTAGAATACAACGCCCTTAAAGCCTACCAACGCTTGCATCGCGATCACTTTCCAGAAAACCTGAATTTACGGGTACACCGCGCCCTAAGTTGGCTAAGTAAAGCCGAACAAGCCAGAGCCGCACAAGATACCGACACCGAATTTATTTACTACTGGGTAAGCTTTAATGCTGCCTATGCCAATGAATTTGGCGAAAGCGAGCGCCTCGGTGAAAAAGAACACTTTCAGGCATTTTTAAGTAAAATTGCCGACCTTGATACCAATGAACGGCTATACCAGCTGATTTGGCAGCAATTTAGCAGCAGCATTCGCCTGTTAATGGACAACAAGTTTGTCTACCAGCCATTCTGGGATTATCACCGCGGCCGCATAAGCGAACAAGATTGGCAGCAACGCTTTACTGCATCAAAAGCTGCGCTTAATGTTGCGCTCGCCGCCAAAAACGTACCCGCTGCCTTAGCACAAATCTTCACCCGGCTTTACACCCTGCGAAACCAAATAATCCATGGCGGCGCAACCTACAATAGCCAAGTAAACCGAGAACAGCTTAAAGACTCTTGTAACCTGCTAAATAAACTTATCCCCCTGATTATTGCATTAATGATGAGCGCACCAGATCAGCTTTGGGGGGAGGGGTGTTATCCGGTGGTTGAGTAAAGTTTAGTGCAGTCTAACTATTATAAGCTTGAGGTTATGTATGAAGCATATTGTGCAAATTAACCAACAAGCCTTGACCCAAATGTTGCTTTCGGGGTTCGAGGCTTTCGTTATTAAACACGGTAAATATAAACGTTCAGGTATTGAATTTCATGGCACTGTTTATGGTGATATTAGTATAAATAAAATTAAGAAAACTATTACGCATAAGGTGCAATTCTTATCTGCAGATACCTCTGCTGTAATGAAAAGCGGGTATGTTGAGATTAATATTGAGAGCACAAATCTAAAAGAGAATCTTGCAGAGCAACTTGGTTATTATCAATTAGGCATGATGCATTCGCATCCTTATTTATCTCATGAAATGGCCATTGAACAAGTCCGGGAGCGCGGAGCTAATTACTCTGAAGGCGACTTAGAAAGTTTTGAGTGGCAGTTGAATCGTTACGCGTCCGACGAGGCTTATCATCTGGAAATTCTTCTCACCATCAAACAAATGGAAAGATTTAACGCAGCAAAAGATGGCCGCATAGATGAAAACAGCTTTGAATTTTCGGTTGGTAATTGCAAGTGTTTCCTTAGAGCACAGGTATTTGGCAAAGATGATAAAACCGACATTATTTTACTGGATACCGTTTTAGGATGTGATTTTCTTGAAAATTATCAACACTTAGAAGCTGAGTTTGGAAGAGTGAAGCCTAAAGCTGGCCGCAAAAGAATTCTAGAATATAAACCGAGTTAAAGACTAAAATTTTTTGCTTACTTAGAATAGGGGCACTACGCATGATAGGTTGGATTCAGATATCACGCAACGCTGTAGCAATTGCTGAGCAAGCACTCCAGACTGATTCGCAGGGTGTTCGTGATGAAGTAGGTTTTTTGGAATTGCATCAAGCATTTTCTGATCGGTTTTTTCCTGGTACATCCGTATTACATACACGTTTGCGCTATATATTATTTATACCTTGGTTGATGGAGCTATCTTGTGGTGATCCCAATTTGTTTCGTGAATACGAACTAAAATTAACGGAGCAATTGAAAGATTCACCAAAAGACAATCAGGGGGTAATTGGTGCTACGGTTTGGCCTGAACTGCCTAGTCAAACGGCTTCGATGATATATTGGTCAGCCTTGAGTCGTTGGAAAATTCTCTCAGGCGATATATCAGTTTCGAGACAAGCAATACTTAAGCGAATTAAAGTTACGCATAAGCAGTCTAATGACCAGCTAAATCAGATAGATGGTGAGTTTCTTTTCCATCATGAATCGTCGCCTTTTGTTCTATTACCTGCAGCCCCACCAGAATTACTGAAATCCGGCAAAGTATTAAACTTCCGCTTGACCAAGCAAGAGCGCAATTTCATAAGAAAGAAGTTAATAGGAGTCCGGGTAGCCTCAGATAACCAAGAACAAAGTTTATTAGCAAGGTTAGCTGATTTGCGTTTGCCGGTAGCCGCGCTTGATGTTCCATGGGCAGATGAAATTCTAAGTGTTTCGTCAGAAAGTGATAAACATGCGTTACTATTGGCAAAAAATGTATCGGCTTTGGCTGGTATTGGACGCGCCGTATATACCGCTTTGGTTGAGAAACAAAAAGCCGATTATTCCAGCCGTCATTTTGAACATTTGAAATATATGGTCGATGAACATGGAAAGCAGGGTTGTGCGCTAGACATTAATAAGCTTAAAAACCTGTTTCCTAACTTGTCACCAGAGCCTCTCAACGTACTTATTAAAACGCAATATTGGCTGAAGTCAAAATCTAAAAATCTAACCAAGGAGCTTCAGCAAACATTTACAGATGCAGAGCAAATAAGAAAAGGTTCAAGAGCGCGCTTATCACAAAGCTTAGCAGGTCAAAAGCGTCGTGCGGAGTGGATTGGTGATGAGCATCCATTAGCTGAGCCTTTGCATTATCGCTGGCGCAATGTACGTATTTTATTAACGGACCTAAACACATGACCGCTCATCTTTCTCACTTGGCAATTCTTGAACATTTACGTCCACCATCAGGTTGGCGGACTGATATTGCAGTCTTATCAAGTTACTCTGCTAGCTCATCTGTATTGGCAGCATCACTATTGGCTCTGGCGGGTCAAGATGATGAATCTGCAACAGGTTCACGTATAGGGTTAGTATGCGCGTTAACTGAGTTACGTGGTCGAGTGCATTTTATTCTTCAGAGTGGTCGTTTAACTTTACATAAAAACCGCATACCGATAGTTGCTTTGTTCGATCAATTTATTATTCAAGTGCCCTTTGATGAAGGATCAACAGGAATGCACAATGGTAAATCCTGGCACGCAAAATTTGCTGTGGTACGCCATGTTTTAAAAGCCAACCCAAAAGCGGGTGAACGTTGGGTTTTTTTATTGGGCAGTCGTAATTTAACCTTAGATATGTCTTGGGATCTGGGTTTAGTGCTAAAGGCTGGAGGTGATACTAAAGATATTGCTAAAACAACTAGTCAATTGATTCCTGGTATTGGGCTATTAGCATCATCGCTAGCCAAATTGTTTCCTGATAAGTTAAAGGATTGGTCTAAATTTGCTCCGATATTAGGTAAAGCTCAATGGCAGGTTCCATTGGGTATGAAGGTCTCAGAGATCAAGTTGTTATTGCCCGATGATTCAGATCGTAATATTCCTAAAGCTCCGAGTGGTATAACAAGTGTAGTTGCAGTATCTCCTTTTTTGGATGGTAAGGCAGTAACAGCCCTGTCTTGCTGGGGCTGCGATAAAACCAAACGAGAGTTGTTATCTATACGTCCAGAGATTGCTAAACTTGTTGGTCAGTCAAGTAATCCCCTAAAATCGTATGATACTTTGCTTGTGCTGCCCGAGGCAGTAATAGAAACTCGCCAAGAAAACGTTATTGCTTGTGATGATGAAAAAATCCTTCAAGATCAGATGGGACTTCATGCAAAGTTTATTCTCGCAAAGCATGCTTCCGGTATTACATTATGGCTCGGAAGCGCAAACCTAACTCATCGTGCATGGACTCGAAATGTTGAGTGCTACGCTTGTGTGGAAATTGATGCTCATCATACTGCTGCCAGCAAAGCTCTGATTGCTGGATTGGATACTTTTATCGGAAATGCACGGCAATTAGAACTTCATGAATTGCAGGATCTAGCTGTAGAGGAAAGTGCTGATACGCGCTTGTCCAAAGCACGCGTCCACGTAGCTACTTGTTTGACAAGAGCGGTTCAAAAGAGAATTGGCGGTGCTTTGACTATTCATTCTGCGAATTTACCTCATCCACCAGATGATTTGATAGAACTTTACTGCGGTCGGTTAACAGAAACTCCTATTTTATGGCCTCGCAACAATAAAGCTTTAAAACTTAATCATACTACGGATCGTGTGGCTGACTCTGAGTGCTTGCTGGTTAGCCTAGTGTTAGGTGCTAAACGGGTCGAGTGGGTGCAGATAGTAGAGTGGTCCCCACAATTGGAAATTTCCCGAGATGAGTCTGTGCTCAATGATTATTTAGGTCCAGGGCAAATGCTTTCTTGGATACATACTGTTCTTAATGATTATACCAGTGATGACGAAGGTGGGCCTTGGGATGAGCATACTGATTATATCAATGAAGATGAGGATGACACCTGTGATAAAAATGTAATAGTCAAAAAATCAAAAGTTGAGTCTAAAATTCTTGTAGTGCCCAGTTTAGAGCAAGCTCTCCGCCTATGGTTAAATACTCCAGGTAGGTTGGAAGAAATTGATCGAATTCTTGCAATTTGGCAAAAACGGCGCAACAAGCCTTCTGAGGATCCTAAAAAGGAAAAGCAGTTATTAACTTTTTATAGAACGTGGAGTGTGTTGCGTAAGGGCTTATCAAATTACAAACTTCAGGAAAAATAATGAGTATTAACGCAAAGCCCTTCCAACAGGCCACCATATTAGCTGCACTTAAAGCGCTTAAAAAAGTCACTGGACCAAAACGCTTTTTGGTAGCCGATGAAGTTGGACTAGGTAAAACCATAGTAGGCAGTGGAGTCATTCAAGGCTTGGCAAAAGTGGAAAAAAACCAGGATAAACAAATTAAGGATGGTCTCAAGCCGTTTACAGTATTGTATGTTTGCTCAAACCTTGGTATTGCCAAGCAAAACGTTAGTCGGCTACTTTCATTTTTAGATGAAAAAGAGAGAAAGTTAGCTATATCTAGGGTCGATAGACCAAGCTTGTTAGTAACCGCAGCTAAACCTAAACATGAATGCTTTCATATCTACTCTTTAACGCCTGCAACTGCAATACCAACACGTAAAGGTCAACGTCAAGATGGTTTGATGAAAGAGCGGGCATTGGCAATGGTTTTGCTACAGTTAATTGTGAATATCGAGCATAAGCTGTTACAGCAAGTTTTTAGACGTAATGCCGCTAAGAAAACCTTTGATGAATGTGTAATGCATTTCCGGAAACAAGAGCAGGCAGGCCAATTGGGTGGTAATGAATTTAGGCTGTCCTTCCGAACAGCACTTCGTGAAACTCTAGGACTAAAAGCCGGGCAGCAATTACCAGCACGTATTAATTCGATGCTGGGTTCAGATTTGCAACAATCTGATTTGGTTGGTGCGGTAAGGACTGCACTGACAATAGCAGGTTTGGACGCTATCAAGCCAAGTCTGGTTATCTTTGATGAGTTCCAACGTTTTCGAGATTTGACTGATGCCAATGACGACAAAGTTGTTGACAATAATGAATTCCAAGTCCGCTTACGTGATCGTGCTGAGGCACTGGTGCTTAAGCACATTCGTGGAAACGCTGACTCGGCAGGGCCAGCCTTATTACTCTTATCTGCTACACCATACACACCGTATCGCCGCCGAAGCGAGTCTAAAGATGATGGTGAGAACCAAAACTCTGATTTCTTTGATTTAGTTGGCTTTCTGGCAGGGAACGCCAAACACGCAAAAAATACAAAAAAACTTTTTGATGAACTTAGTGAAGAATTACGGAAGGGGTTAATTGACACGAATAAATGTAAAGAACTCCGTCGCTTATTGATTGCGAATTTATCACCATTAATGTCAAGGTCTGAAAGAGCACAGCTAGCTGAAACTGAGATTGGGTCTTTGAATGATGATTCGATGATTGAAGCTGAGTTATTACCTTGTGATATTGAGCAGTTCTGCCAGATGCAACAGTGCTTTATACCTGATGATAAAAAGTGGATATTACCACTCTGGCAATCAGTTCCCTTGCCAATGCAAACATTAGGAAGCCGCTATTTACCTTGGAAAAATAGTAAAGCTCCGAAGCAGGTAATACTTACAAGAAGTAATCGTAACAAGTATAAATTGCCGAAAGAGCTACCACATCCCAGTTTGCGAGCTTTGTTGGATTTATTATCAGGTTCACAAATGATACTACCTTGGTCAGCGCCATCACTCCCCTGGTGGTCATTAGGCAACGGTTGGAAGCCCCTAGTTAATACTTCACATTTGCAAAGCAAGCTGCTCGTGTTCAGTCGCTATAGGGCTGTGCCAACAGCATTGGCTGGGTTAATTAGTTTCGTTACTGAGAGTAAACTCAATCTGTCTGTGAATGGTGGTAAAGCACTCAATTATGAACAGGTTAATGAGCGTCACTGGTTAAGTGTTTCGGCTAAAAGACCAGGGCTATTAGAACTATTTCACCCTTCACCTCTTTTAGCAGATCTAGACCCTTTAGAAGTCCCCATTGGAAATTTACGCAAGATAAAGCAGAGTATCGCACAACAGCTGCGTAGAAAACTCAAGGGCTTAGGAGTAAAGGTCGTATCTGACGCAAAACTTAAACCTCGTAAGCTCTGGGAGCTTTTGGCTGCAATTGAGAGTAGGGCGGGTATTTGGTATGTTTCGATATCAGCTTGGAGAGAGGTTGCTTCTTATGATTTAAAGGATGACTCATCAAGAGCTTTAGACATTCTTTTAGAACGTTGGAGTAAAGCTGCGTCTATAGATTGCAGCATAATTTCGAGTAACGAATTTTCAGCACTTTCTGAATTAGCACTTGAGTCACCGGGTGTGGTAATGTTGCGTTCCTTAAGACGACATTGGCCAGATGCATATAAACATCTTCCTAAAATAGTGGCTGTATCTTGGCGACGTTTCAGAACCTACCTTGACAAGGCCTGGTTTTATTCAGCACTATCTGGCCATAAATTTACTGGTTATCCAGAAGCTATAAAAGCTGCAGTTCTTAATAGTAACCTTGAGTCTGTTCTTGACGAGCACTTTTGGTATCTCACTACTGGTGGTTCAGGAGATTGGACTGAACTACTAAAAGATTTCGAAGCAAGCTTAGGTTTGCGAGGTGCCAATGTAACATTTCATAACGCCGCTCCAGATAATCCTAATGAGAATAGCGAACTAAAATTAAGAAGCCATGTTGCGGTAGCATTAACTGAGGGGCGAAGTGAAGTTTTCCTAGATCCAAATCAGCCAGAACAATCAGTGCCTTCTAGCTCAGTACGTTCTGATGAAATTAGGAAAGCCTTTAATAGTCCTTTCTGGCCTAACGTATTAGTTACAACATCAATTGGACAAGAAGGTATTGATTTGCACCCATGGTGTAGTGCGCTTGCGCACTGGGATTTGGCAAAATGCCCTGCGGCTCTTGAGCAGCGTGAAGGCAGAATTACTCGTTTTGCAAGTCTTTCTGTTCGCAGAGCTATTGCAAAAAAGCTGGCTGCTGAGCACATTTCATGTTCTGTTATTAATGGCAGCCCATGGAGTAAGCTTGCCGAAATTGCTGATAAAAAATTGAGTGATGCTTCAGGGATGTCACCTTGGTGGGTTATTGAGGGTGCAAAGTCCCAGAAATACTTTTTTGCAGTCCCTGGTAGTGAGCAAAATGAACGTTATGTTAATCTCAATAAAGAAAGGGCTCTTTATCGGCTTGTTTTGGGTATGCCAGATCAAGAAGATTTAATGCATATGCTAAAAGACCAAAACAACATGCCAAGTAAAGAAGTCATTCGAGACGCTTGTATAGATTTAAGCGCATACAACATTAAAAAATTTAACAAAGGAAAGTAGAGTAAAATATTTCAAAATTTACGCTTTTAAAAATAAGGTAATGAATTTTAATTAAAAATTTATTACGGTACAAAATGGTGGAAGATGCAGCATATTGTTAGACTACTTCGAAACTTTTATTATTTATTAAAACGATGAATATCTTACTCTCCTGGCTTGGTAAAACCGATATCGACAATATGCAGCAAGATCAGCTTGCTGCTATTGCAACGTTAGCCACCATACATGCCCAGCCTTTTGACAAAGTTCTTATCCTTGCAAATGCTTGGGATGAGCACTGGGATAGCTATGAAAAATGGCTGAAAAAAAGGTTAGCAGTGTTAGCAAGGCCAACAGATGTTGAGGTGCGGTCGCAATCGCTAACATCTCCAATTGATTACGTTGCCATAGCTGCGGTTATGCAGCGTAACCTGCAAGCGCTAAGTCATAACGATAA
>CAZNXI010000115.1:0-992 GCA_964577005.1 uncultured Rheinheimera sp. | reverse complement strand
GTATGTACCAATGCCATTTTTTACAAGCTGCCCCAGATAACAGCGTTGTTGATGTTAGAATTCCACTAGATTTTGCTGCCACTTATAAGAAGGCGGTAAGTACGGCTGTTCGTAATAAAGTGGTTGCAGGCCCAACTTTATCTTCAGAATTTGGGCATATGGTGGCACTATCCGATAGGATGAAAAAGGTGCTTTATAAAGCGTTGAAGTTAGCCACAACAGATTTACCAGCATTAATTCTCGGCGAAACCGGCACCGGTAAAGAAGTGTTAGCCACGGCTATTCATGCCGCCAGTAATCGCAGTAATAAACCGCTTAAAACCATTAACTGTGGTGCTTTGCCAGAGAACTTAGTTGATTCAATATTGTTTGGCCATGTGAAAGGCGCGTTTACCAGTGCAGATAAAGATCATGCTGGTTTATTTGAACAGGCCGATGGAGGCACACTTTTTTTAGATGAAGTGGGGGAGCTTGCACCAGCAGTACAGGTAAAATTGTTGCGCGCATTACAGCAGGGCGAGATAACCCGAGTTGGTGGCAATAAGACCATTCAGGTTGATGTGCGCATTATTGCCGCTACGCATCGGCCACTTACTGCTATGATGGCCAATGGCGTTTTTCGTGAAGACTTGTTTTACCGCTTAGCTGTGGGTGTTATTGAAATGCCACCTTTAAGAGCACGACGCGAAGATATACCGCAGTTAGTTGAGCAAATTTTGGCAGAAATCAACAAAACGTTTGCCAAATCACCAGATTACAACAGTAAAAAAATTAGCGGTTCTGCAATAAAATTTATAGAAAATCATGCCTGGCCAGGTAATATTCGTGCATTATGGAATAGTTTAAACCGTTCTGTACTCTGGGCAGAAAGCGATGAAATTACGGTGCAGGATCTACAGCAAGTTATGCTTTCGGGATAACAATTGTAGGTTTTTCGAATTCCAAACTCGCTGCCCTTCGCAAGGCAGCTTCGTCGTCATGGACTTCGACAC
>CAZNXI010000114.1:0-9655 GCA_964577005.1 uncultured Rheinheimera sp. | reverse complement strand
AGCAGTATATTAACAACGGTCTACGGACTGAGTTTGGTGCTCGCACCATTCAAGAGATCGTTTCGGGTGAACGTCAACAATTGATGCAAAGTGCCTTAGCGCAAGCGGGTCAGGCAGCTAATGAGCTTGGTATTGAAGTCATTGATGTTCGCGTAAAACAAATCAATTTACCGGATGAGATCAGTAGTTCAATCTTTGCTCGGATGCGTGCCGAACGTGAAGCTGTAGCTCGAGAACACCGTTCTCGTGGTATGGAAGAGTCTGATATTATCAAAGCTGATGTAGATGCTCGCGTTACGGTTATGTTGGCTGATGCGGAGCGTAATTCGCGCTCTGTGCGTGGTCAAGGTGATGCGATGGCTGCCCAAGTGTATGCTGAAATGTACAATAAGAATGCTGAATTCTATTCATTTGTACGCAGTTTAGAAGCCTATCGCAATAGCTTTAACTCGAAGAGTGATGTTATTGTGGTTCAGCCAGACAGCGACTTTTTCAAATACATGCGTTCTGATGCTGTGCAGAATTAAGCGTTAGCGCGGTTTTGACTCTGCAAAAAAGGCCCGAAAGGGCCTTTTTGCGATCTACTGGTGTGCCATCTACTGTAAATAATGGGGTCTGTATGTATCAACAATTTTTTCAACATTTCTTACTGGCTAATCAGGATAAGCAGCATTTTGCCTGTCACTCGCATCACTATTGGCCAGATGTTACCCGCGAGGCGACTATAGCTTACTGGGATGACAGTGCTCGTTTAGTGGATGAGAAGTGGCAACATATTTTTGGTATAAGAGTGCCACATACCCAACAGCTCATTGCCGATATCTTAAATTTACCAGTACCAGAACAAATTGTTTTTGCACCCAATACCCATGAATTTGTGATGCGCCTGTTAAGTTGTTTTGATTGGCGTAAGCCGGTTAAAGTATTAACGACAGACAGTGAGTTTTATAGTTTTCAACGTCAAATTAAACGTTTAACAGAGTTTGACACCATCCAGCTGGAAGTGATTGCTACTGAGCCTTTTGCGACTTTTGAGCAGCGTTTTATTCAAGCTGCGGCAGCAGAGCAATACGATATGGTGTTCTGTAGCCAGGTCTTTTTTAATTCTGGTTATGCTATTGCTGATTTAACCGATTTCGTGCAGCAATTAGCGAGGGTATCTGAGGCGATGATTGCCATCGATGGTTATCATGGTTTTATGGCATTACCGACCGATCTTTCGCTTATTTCTGAACGGATCTTTTATCTGGCGGGCAGTTACAAGTATGCGCAAGGCGGGGAAGGCTGTTGTTTTATGATTGTGCCAACTGGCAGTGAGCTTCGTCCATGGTATACCGGATGGTTTGCTGAATTTGGCACCCTTGCTGCAGAAAAATCTGCTTTGGTACTTTATAGTGAGGATGGCTACCGATTTGCAGGAGCCACAATGGATTTTACCGCGCTTTATCGGTTAGAGTCAGCGTTATTGTTATATAAACAACAGGGTATTACGGTAGGACGTATTCACCGCTATGTGCAGCAACTACAGCAGCGTTTTTTAAGTTTGCTCGACGCGCAGCAGCATCCATTCCTCAATGTCAGTAATTTGCTGCTGCATAACGTCAATCAGCATGGCCACTTTTATACCTTTCGGTTAGAGAGCAGTGCGCGTGTCGCGGAGCTTGCTGCCTGCTTGAAGCAACATGGTATTATCACGGATTACCGTGGTGATCGTCTACGTTTTGGTTTTGCCATGTACCAAAATGCGGATGCGTTTAATTTGTCATGTCTTAAATCTATTTAAATCAATAAGATAAAAAGACCATGTAAAAATATGGTCTTTTTTTCATGCAGACGGCTGAAACTTGTCTGGCGATTTGCTAAAATTCACGCCTAATTTTTTCCGTGATGTAGGAACCATGGCCAAAAACGTAGTTGTGCTCGGCACCCAGTGGGGTGACGAAGGTAAAGGTAAGATTGTTGACTTATTAACCGATAAAGCCAGTTATGTGGTGCGCTATCAAGGCGGCCATAATGCTGGCCATACCTTGGTAATTGATGGCGAGAAAACGGTATTACACTTGATACCTTCCGGCATTTTACGTGACAACGTAAAATGTGTTATCGGTAACGGTGTAGTGTTGTCACCTGAAGCCTTTCTAAAAGAAATGACCATGCTTGAACAGCGTGGCGTACCGGTTAAAGATCGACTTCTAATCAGCGAAGCTTGCCCACTGATTCTGCCATTTCATGTCGCGTTAGACGTTGCTCGCGAAAAAGCGCGTGGCGATAAGCCTATCGGCACCACGGGTCGTGGTATTGGCCCTGCTTACGAAGATAAAGTTGCGCGTCGTGCTTTACGGGTTGGGGATTTATTTAATCCGACTTTGTTTGCTGAGAAGCTTAAGACGGTAATGGATTTACATAACTTTACGTTAACCCAATATTACAAAGTTGATGCAGTGGATTACCAGACGACTCTGGATAATGCGCTGGCCATGGCTGATTTACTGAAGTCGCTGGTGGTTGATGTTACTGAGTTATTGGATAACGCGCGCAAAAATGGTCAGGAGATCATGTTTGAAGGCGCTCAGGGCACCTTATTGGATATCGATCATGGTACTTATCCTTATGTAACGTCTTCTAATACCACTGCTGGTGGTGTTGCTACTGGTTGTGGCTTTGGTCCGCGTTACTTAGATTATGTACTCGGTATTGTTAAAGCCTACACTACTCGTGTGGGTTCAGGTCCTTTCCCAACAGAGCTAGATTGTGCCGTGGGTGAACACCTTGGTGTCAAAGGTCACGAATTTGGCGCAACCACAGGGCGTAAACGCCGTTGTGGCTGGTTTGATGCCGTTGCTGTGCGTCGTGCCGTGCAACTTAACAGTATTTCTGGCTTTTGTTTAACCAAGCTTGATGTGCTGGATGGTTTAGACAGTATTCAAATTTGTGTTGGATACCGTCAACCAGATGGTACGGTTTTGCAAACGCCGCCGTTAGCTGCTGAAGGTTATGACGTCGTTACACCGGTATTAGAAGAAATGCCAGGTTGGTCTGAATCTACATTTGGTGTGCAAGAGTTGTCTAAATTGCCGCTGGCCGCACAAAACTATATTAAGCGCATCGAAGAAATAACCGGTGTTCCAGTAGATATTATTTCTACAGGGCCGGACCGCGTGCAAACTATCGTCTTAAAGCATCCCTTTGCTTAAATCTTAATGTGAGTTTTCATTTAAAAAACGCTGCAAATAGGCAGCGTTTTTTTATGGGTGCTGTTAAGCGGATGGCTTGTCTTTATCTTGTTTCTAATCTTTTACCCTTAGTCTCTTTATCATGGCCTGTTATTTGCTAAAGTAACAAGTATTATCAGCCTAGGTTATTTTTCATTACGGGTCTTTGACGCTATGTATAAGTTGCTGCAAAATCAGTTTATCGTGAGTTTTAGCTTAGTATTTTTACTCGCCAGTGCACCGGCTTTGTCTCAAGAACTCCAAGCTGTGGAGTTATATTCTCAGGATGAGTTATTAAACTTGATCAGGGCTAATCAACATTTACAGCGAGTTAAAGCTGATGATTGCCAATTAGTTAGAGATATTGAAGCCAGAGCGGATATTATGCGACTGCCCTCTTACCAGTTTTTATTTGGTGATATGTTGGCCTATGGCGTCTGTGTGCCTCGCAATGTCGAGCGCGGCTGGGATTTGATGTTACAAGCGGCTGAGCAAGGATTGCCTGAGGGGTTGGAGCAAGTTGGACGGTATTACCATATTGGTCGCTTTGTGCAAAAAGATATCAACAAAGCAATCATTTATTTACGGGAGGCATCTGCTGTAGGTAACCTAAATGCCAAGATACGTTTTGCTGAAATTCAAGTCGCAGGCCTAGGTAGCCCCACAGATTTTGAACAAAGTTATCGCTGGTTACATCATGCTATTACCGCAGACCCGGCAATTCATGCTAAACTAGATACGCTTAAACAGCAGCTAGCCAAAAAAATGCCGGCCAGAGTGGTGGCAAACGCGCAACGACCGGTAAAATAGCCACCGGTAAAAATGAATTCATCCCATTTTCACGTTAAGCTGTTACACTAAATATTATGTAAGAGGAAATCTAAGTTTAATTAATGACGGTAAATGATCCGCATCTTGCGCGTGAGCAAGAAAAATATGAAAACCCTATCCCCAGCCGCGAGTTTATACTCGAGCATATCGAAAAACGGCAACAGCCCGCCTACTTTGAAGAACTGGTCAGCGAACTTGGTTTAACAGACGACGATGCTATTTTTGCGTTAAAAAAACGCTTACGTGCTATGGAGCGCGATGGCCAATTGTTGTTTACCAAGAGTAAGCGCTATGGCTTAGTTGGGCATATGGATTTGGTTAAAGGTACGGTAATTGGGCATCGTGATGGTTTTGGCTTTATCAAGCTGGAACAAGGTGGCCCAGACTGGTACTTACCTTTTCATGAAATGCAGCGTGTGTTGCCCGGCGATAAAGTGTTAGCCACGGCGACCACCATTAAAAGCAAAGACAAAATAGAGGCGCGCGTAGTACGCGTGCTAGAACCGCGCAGTGAGCCTATTGTTGGCCGCTACTACAAAGACCATGCGCTTTGTGTCGTGGTGCCTGACGATGCGCGCATCTGTCAGGACATTATTATCCCTGAGGGCCAGCAAGGCGCTGCCCGGCATGGTCAGGTAGTACTCGCTGAAGTCACCCAGCGCCCTTCTAAGCGCGTTAGTGCCACGGGCCGTGTTATTGAAGTACTGGGTGAACATATGGCACCTGGGATGGAAATTGAAGTGGCGATTCGTAACCACCAGATCCCGCATGTGTTTTCTGATGCAGTACTCGCGCAAGTGGCCAAGTATGGTGAAGAAGTGCCTGCAGAGGCAAAAATTGGCCGTGTTGATCTGACCAAGTTGCCTTTGGTGACTATTGATGGTGAAGATGCCCGCGATTTTGATGATGCAGTTTATGCTGAAGCTAAAGAAAATGGCGGCTGGAAGCTCTGGGTCGCCATTGCTGATGTCAGTGCCTATGTGCGTTTGGGTACACCACTGGATCAGAGCGCGTTAGAGCGTGGTAATTCAGTGTATTTCCCAGACCATGTGGTGCCGATGTTACCCGAAGCGCTATCTAATGGTCTCTGCTCGTTAAATCCGCATACCGATCGCTTATGTTTTGTTTGCGAAATGAACATTGATGCCCACGGTAAACTCGAAGGCTATCAGTTTTATGAAGCGGTAATGCATTCAGCAGCACGTTTTACCTACAACAAGGTGCATGCCATTTTGCAGGGTGATGCCAAACTGCGCCAGGAATATACTGAGCAGCTCACTAACCTGGAAACCCTGTATAGCCTGTATAAAAAGCTGGCGAAAGTACGGGCACAGCGTGGCGCCATAGAGTTTGAAACGGTCGAAACCCGCTTTATCTTTAACAGCCATCGCAAGATTGAAGAAATTGTGCCGGTACATCGCAACGAAGCGCATAAAATCATTGAAGAATGCATGATTATGGCCAACGTTGCCTCGGCGCGCTTTATTGAGAAACATGATGCCCATGCCTTATTCCGGGTGCATGAACGGCCGGATGGAGATCGTTTTGCTAATTTCCGCCGCTTCTTAGCCGAGCTCGGTATTGAAGCTAACTTATCGGCAGAGCCTACGCCGCTGGAATTAACACAAACCTTGGCCAAATTAGCTGATCGTCCAGATCGTGAGCTAATTGAAACCACCATGCTGCGCTCAATGAAGCAAGCGGTATATCAAGGTGAAAACTTAGGCCACTTTGGTTTGGCGCTGGAAGCCTATGCGCATTTTACCTCGCCTATTCGCCGTTACCCCGATTTAGTGCTACACCGTGCGATTAAAGCACTGTTGGCCAAGCAAGGCCAAAAAGTGACAGGTGCGAACGGCTATACCGAAAAAGATATTGCACCGCTAGGTGAGCAGTGCTCTATGACCGAACGCCGGGCCGATGATGCCACCCGCGAAGTCGCGGATTGGTTAAAATGCGAGTACATGCAAGATCATTTGGGTACTGAGTTTGCCGGTGTGGTATCGACTGTGACTAACTTCGGGCTCTTTGTGCGCCTCTCAGATCTGTACATTGAAGGCTTAGTACACGTTACCTCATTAAATAATGATTACTATCGCTTTGATGCCGAGCGTCAGGTGTTAACGGGTGAGCACTCTGGTGTCAGTTATCGGATGGGCGATGCGGTACAGGTAAAAGTGGTCGCCGTTAACCTAGAAGCCCGTAAAATTGATTTAGTGTTAGCAGGTGTGACGCGCACAAATGTCTCTGGTCGCAAAGTCAAAGCCAGCCGCAACGCCGCTATCGAAGCAAAAATAGCGGTTAAAAGTGGTAAAGGCAGTAAAACTGCGGCAAGCAAATCGAGCAAGAGTGGTGTAAAAAAAAGCGCAGTAAAACCCAAAACGCCAGCAGCCAAAAAGCCGCGGCGAGCCAAGAAATAAGCTAAGGCAGGATTTAACAGACCATGAGTAACGACGTTGTGTTTGGGATCCATGCGGTTAGTGCCATAATGGCACGCAGCCCGCAGGATATTTTGGAAGTGTTTGCGCTAAAAGATCGGGAAGACAAACGGTTACAACCTTTATTGCAGCAAGCTCGGCAATTAGGCATTTCTATCCAGTTTTGTAATCGCAAAACTTTGGATGATATGACTAAAGGCCAGCATCAGGGCATTGTCGCCAAAGCTCGCTTAAGCAGTGGTGGTAATGAAAGCGATCTGGCCACTATTTTAGAGACCAATGCTAAGCCCTTTTTATTAGTATTGGATGGTGTAACGGACCCACATAATCTGGGCGCTATACTTCGCAGTGCTGATGCCGCGGGTGTGCATGCGGTTATTGCGCCGAAGGATCGTTCAGTCAAGCTGACGTCGGTGGTGCGCAAAGTGGCCTGTGGTGCGGCCGAAAGCGTGCCCTTTATTACGGTGACGAATCTAGCCAGAACACTGCGCCAGCTTCAAGATGCTGGGGTTTGGGTAGTTGGCACTGCAGGTGAAACAGAAACCTTGGTCTATCAAGCAGATTTCAAGGGGCCCTTGGCGTTAGTGCTGGGCGCTGAAGGCGAGGGTATGCGCCGTTTAACTCGCGAAACCTGTGATGCTTTAGTGAAGATCCCCATGTTTGGCAGTGTATCCAGTTTAAATGTGTCTGTCGCGGCGGGTATCTGCTTGTTCGAAGCCGTCCGGCAAAGAGCTTATTAATCTTTCTTTAAAGCCATCCACTGCTCAAAAATTAGCGTATGCAAAGTTGTTTACGCTGATTTTTTATGTTAATTTCAGGTGAAAAACGTGCTGCCGTGGCTGTTGCTTATGCAACAAAACGTGTAGCAACATCATTCAAGCCAGAAATATGACGGAGTCACTGTATGGTTCGCAAAAGTTTAGTAACAGTATGTCTGACAGCTGCAGTGTTATCAGTTACAGCCTGCGGTGGTTCTGGAGGGGGCGCTGCTAGCCCTATTGATAATGGTGCTGGAGGAGGTACTGGCGGTGGTACCACAGTGACACCTCCTGTCTGGACTGCCGGCCAGTTTGCCGCTGAAGGCACCTTTAAAAACTTTTGCCAAGTCCCTCGAACGGGTATTGATCCATTTAGCCGGCGGCCTTTCCCTGATATGGCAGGCACCAGCATGCACGAAAAGATGTGGCTGCGCTCTTGGACGCATAATACCTATCTTTGGTATAGCGAGGTACCGGATAATGACCCTGTCCCTTTTAGTGTCAGTGATTATTTTGACCAACTGAAGACGTCGCAGCTTACTGACTCAGGAAATGCCAAAGATAATTTCCACTTTACGGAAAATACCGAAGAATACCAACAAAGTACGCAAGCCGGAGTCTCTGCAGGTTATGGTATCCGTTGGTCATTTGGTAGTAATAGACCGCCGCGCTCGTTAACCATTGCTTATACCGAACCCGCTTCACCTGCGGCAAATGTCGGTCTAGTCCGCGGTGATCGTTTACTCAGTATCAATGGTATTGATTTTATTAACGATAGTTCTGATGCCGGTCTTGCAGTGTTAAATGCAGCCATATTTCCTGCCGCAACGGGGCAAAATTTTAATTTTGTGTTTGAATCTGCGAGTGGTGTACGCAAGGCTGTCACGATGGCCTCAGCTAATGTGGCGTCGAGTCCTGTGCAAAATGTTAAGGTATTAGAAACCGTTGCAGGTAAAGTCGGTTATATGCAGTTTAATAGTCATATCGCATTAGCTCAGCCACAATTGATCAATGTGATCAGACAGTTTGCGACTGAAAATGTGAATGAGTTGGTTATTGACTTACGCTATAACGGTGGTGGCTTACTTGCTCTAGCTGCACAACTCGGATTTATGGTAACCGGGCCTGCGATCATCCAAGATCGTATTTTTGAACGGACTATTTTTAATGATAAACATCCTACTATTAATCCAGTGACAGGGCGGCCGCTTTCAGCACTGCCGTTTTACTCAAAAGAAATTGATTATGAAGCGGGTAATTTACGAGATACGGATTTACCTTTCTTAAATCTCAGTAGGGTTTTTGTATTAAGTACCGCAAATACCTGCTCAGCCAGTGAGGCCTTTATCAATGCTTTGCGGGGGATTGACGTTGAAGTGATTCTGATTGGTGGCCAAACCTGTGGTAAACCTTATGGTTTTTATCCAACCGATAATTGCGGTACCACTTATTTCACCGTGCAGTTTACTGGTGTCAATGCGAAAGGTTTTGGCGAGTTTTCCGATGGCTTTGTGCCGACGGCTTCTCCTCAGTTTGCTGCTGATGTGAAGGGTTGCCCATTGCCTGATGATTTTAGTCAGCAGCTTGGTAATGCCAACGAACGCCTATTAAATGCCGCAATTTTCTATGCCCGAAACGGCAGCTGTCCTGAAGTGTCTGTTGCTGCAGGGGGGGCGGCTGGCTTATTCCGACCTGATAACGAGACACGTATTGATGCTAATGCTGCAGGTCAAATGCGTTTACTGGACCCACGTTATCAGGATATTTTGTTTAACAGCAAACTGATCACTGAGATTAAATCTGTTGAGGAAGCACCGTGAAGCCAATTTTAGCGCTAAGTGTTATGGTTATGCTTATTGGTTGTCAAGCCAGCACAGCCGCAGTGCCAGCCGTGCTGATTAAGGTTGATAATGCCATCAAGCAACAAATAGAGCGGTTTGTCATAGACATTGTGGGCGGCACGCAAGTGTCATTGGCTGACAATGTGTTAACAGAACAAAGTGAGCTATTTATCGAGCAGCGGATGCCGCTGGATGCGCAGGGCCGACCGCTTGATGGTCGTCATTCTTTGCCGTCGTACCGGTTTACGCTGGTTAAAGTACAAGGTAAGTGTGTGTTGCAGCATCCTGGGTCAAGTAAAAGTGTACAACTCACCAATACGGCTTGTTTGGCGGTGACGAGTAATCACTAAACGCGGCTTGCATAAGATAGGCAACTCTCTAGCGGATTGCCTATCAGCTCTGCGCCTGATGATAAGATGCGATTACATACCGAGTGCGACGTCAGTTGCGGGTATTCCGCTGTTTTGGCCTTTCTTTATTTCTTTGCTTGTTATTTGCCCGCTAACTCCGTAAAATACGCGACCTTCGGCCATATACTTCACGTTCCTTGCCTTTATGAGAACCCGGCCGAGCTC
>CAZNXI010000113.1:0-9741 GCA_964577005.1 uncultured Rheinheimera sp. | reverse complement strand
TTGGTGACATTTAGCCTAGATAAACCGACTGCGGATTACTATGCCAGTGCGGTGCAACTGGATGCTGCCGGTTGTGCATGTTTCAACTTACACTCACCTTTGGGCGTGACAGCCATCAAATTAGCAGTACCCGGGCGGCATAATGTTGCTAATGCGTTGGCGGCTGCGGCAGCGGCACTGGTTATTGGGGTAGATATCACCCAGGTGCAAGCTGGTTTAGCCGCCATGTCTGCCGTGAAAGGCCGAACTCATGTGTTACAGCCTAAATCTGGTTTGAGAGTAATCGATGATACTTACAATGCAAATGTAGAATCAGTAAAAGCGGCTATTGATTTACTGGCCAGTTATTCGGGATTTCGCGGTTTGTTACTAGGCGATATGGGAGAGCTCGGTGCTAACGCGCGGATATACCATGAGCAAATCGGCGAATATGCAGAAAAGTCGGGTATTAATCTAATGTTCACGGTTGGTGTGTTATCACAGCACGCTAGCGATTTGTTTCAAGGACAACGCGCGCATTTTAGTCAACGGCAAGCACTGTTAGATCAGTTAATGCCAATAATTTTAGCCCAGCAAGAAGTCACGCTCCTGGTGAAAGGTTCGCGAAGCGCGAAAATGGAATTAGTTGTACAGGACTTGCTAGAACGTTGTCAGCAGGAGACCCAGCCATGCTAGTGTGGTTAGCCGAATATTTAACGCAATATATCAGTGCCTTTAATGTCTTTAGTTACCTGACATTTAGGGCTATTTTAGGGGTGCTGACCTCATTATTGTTGAGTTTATATTTTGGCCCTAAGCTGATTGCTGCCTTGCAGCGCATGCAAATTGGTCAAGTTGTGCGCAATGATGGCCCAGAAAGCCATTTCTCAAAAAAAGGCACGCCTACCATGGGCGGCATCCTGATCTTAGCCTCAATCGTGGTGTCCACTTTGCTGTGGGCTAACCTAGCCAATAAATACATTTGGGTGGTGCTTTTCGTACTGGTCAGCTTCGGTGCTATAGGTTTTGTTGATGATTATCGTAAGGTTATCCGTAAAGATCCCAAAGGCTTGATTGCCCGTTGGAAGTATTTCTGGCAATCGGTATTCGCTATTCTCACGGCATTTTTCTTATATGCTACGGCAGAAAGACCAGCAGAAACGGCACTGGTATTGCCCTTTATCAAAGATGTGATGCCACAACTGGGGTTATTATTTATTGCGCTCAGTTACTTTGTTATCGTCGGGACCAGTAATGCGGTAAATCTTACTGATGGTTTAGACGGCTTGGCCATAGTACCCACTATTATGGTGGCTGCCGCTTTCGCCATTATTGCTTATGCTAGCGGTAATGTGCACTTTGCCAATTATCTGAATATTCCGTTTTTACCCTATTCCGGCGAGCTGGTGGTGTTTTGTGCCGCATTAATTGGTGCGGGCTTAGGTTTCTTATGGTTTAACACTTACCCTGCTTTGGTATTTATGGGTGATGTCGGCTCGCTGGCATTGGGTGCTGTGCTCGGGGTGATTGCCATCTTAGTGCGGCAAGAAATCGTGTTGTTTATCATGGGCGGTATCTTTGTGATGGAAACGCTGTCGGTCATTTTGCAGGTAGGGTCTTACAAGTTGCGTAAGCAACGTATTTTCCGCATGGCGCCGATCCACCATCATTATGAGTTAAAAGGCTGGCCAGAACCGCGGGTAATTGTCCGTTTCTGGATCCTATCCATTATGTTTGTGTTAGTTGGCTTAGCCACCTTAAAGCTGAGATAGAAAATGCAACAAATTCTGACTGCAAAACGTGTTGCTGTAGTGGGGCTAGGACTATCAGGTCTGGCCACAGTGCGCTTTTTGCTGTCAAAAGGTGTTAAACCTGTATTAATGGATACCCGCAAGCAACCAGCAGGTTTAGAGCAAATTAACCCAGATAAAGTTGATGGCATTTATCTTGGTGAGCTTGATGCAAACCGACTCGCGAAAATGGATCTGATTATTGTCAGCCCAGGGTTGTCGATAAAGCACCCTGCATTGCGTTTTGCCCGCTTGCAAGGCGCTGAAATTCTAGGTGATGTTGAATTATTCGCCCGTTTCAATACGAAGCCGGTCGTTGCGATAACTGGCTCTAATGGCAAGTCGACCGTTACCATGTTAGTCGAAGCTATGTTGCAGCAAAGCGGTATCAAGGCGGTTGCTGCTGGCAATATTGGGCTACCGGTATTAGAAGCTATTGCGCAGCCTACAACGGAAGTGTTTGTTCTTGAGCTGTCGAGTTTTCAATTAGAGACCACGACTAACTTACATACTTTAGCCAGTGCCAATTTAAACCTCAGTGCAGATCATCTCGATCGTTACACCGATATGGCTGAATATGCTGCAGCGAAAACCCAGATTTTCCGCCACTGTCAGTTAGCCGTTTACAATGCCGATGATCGGCTAACGCAACCTGCAGCATCGCAATCGGTGTTGGCAATCAGCCTTAAAGCTGCGGCAAACGGCTATGGTATTGTCCAGTTGCAACAACAACCTTGGTTAATGGTTGCAGGTGAGCCGCTGCTCCCAGTCAGTGAAATGAGCCTGTTTGGTGAGCATAACCAGTTTAATGCGCTGGTGGCTGCTGCCCTAGCGTTAGCCGCAGGGGCAAAGCAACAGGCGATTGCCGAGACCCTAAGAACCTTTAAAGGATTAGCGCATCGTTGTGAGTTGGTTGCTGAGGTCGCTGGTGTGCGTTGGGTAAATGATTCAAAAGCAACCAATGTCGGCGCAACGCTAGCGGCATTGGCTGGCTTACGCCGAAGTGTAACGGGTAAAATCATTCTAATTGCTGGCGGCGATGCAAAAGGTGCAGATGTCAGCGAGCTGTCTGCCGCATTACAACAGGATGTGCAGCAGTTAATTACTCTAGGGCAAGATGGCCCAGCTATAGCGGCATTAAAAGAGGATAGTAAAGCCGTCAAAACCTTACAGCAGGCAGTGCGATTAGCCGCTGAATTGGCTCAGCCTGGTGATATGGTATTGCTTTCGCCTGCCTGTGCCAGTCTTGATATGTTTAAAAGTTATGCCGACCGTGGTGAGCAATTCGCCAAAGCCGTCAAGGAGCTTAAGTGATGAAAGCGCTGTTGCTTAATGCTCGATTTAACCCTTTCTCGCGGCTGGATAGTTGGTGGCGAGCCAAAGATCAAGCCAATTATGACAGTCTCTTTTTAAGTGTGCTGTTATTAGTGCTTGCCATTGGTTTGGTTATGGTCACGAGTGCCTCCATTCCCGTAGCAGAGCGTTTATATGATAATCCAATGCATTTTACTTTCCGGCATATTGTCTATTTGCTGCTTGGGTTGATTGCCGCTGTTGTCGTCTTGCGTTTACCGGTGAGCTTTTGGCATAACTATAATATGCAGTTGCTATTTTTAGCGCTCGCCTTACTAGTGGCGGTGTTGCTATTTGGGCGAAACGTCAACGGTTCAACACGTTGGTTGGCGGTGGGGCCAATTAATATTCAAGCGGCGGAACCGGCTAAATTATTCTTTTTTGTGTATCTGTCCAGTTATTTGGTTAGACGCCAAGAAGAAGTTCGCGAAAATCTGATGGGTTTTATTAAACCCTTAATAATGCTCTTTGTGTTTGCCGTGTTGCTGTTAATGCAGCCAGACTTAGGTACCGTTATTGTGATGTTTGCTACTGCGGTAGTGATGCTGTTTTTAGCAGGCGCTAAGCTCTGGCAGTTTATCGCTTTGATGATGACAGGGTTGGCGGCTATCGCCGTACTGATTTTTTATAGCGAATATCGCTGGCGGCGCGTTACGGCTTTCCTTGATCCTTGGGCGGATCCCTTTGGCAGTGGCTATCAGTTAACGCAATCCTTGATGGCGTTCGGCCGTGGCGGCTGGTTTGGGCAAGGCTTGGGTAATAGCATACAAAAACTAGAGTACTTACCTGAAGCGCATACCGATTTTATTATTGCGGTTATTGGCGAAGAGGTTGGCTTTATCGGCATCGCCGTCTTGCTTTGTCTTTTGTTTGTAATCGTATTTCGCGCCTTAATGATGGGTAATCGCGCCTTACAAAAAGGCATGAGTTTTCATGGCTTTCTCGCTTATGGTTTAGCGATATGGATTGGTTTTCAAACGGCAGTTAACGCCGGTATGGCCAGTGGCATGTTACCGACTAAGGGGATGACCTTACCTTTTGTCAGTTATGGCGGCAGTAGTCTAATCATTATGTTGATGGCCGCCGCCTTATTATTGCGTATTGATTTTGACGTTCGCATGCAAGGTAAACAGGCGATAAGTGGGGGTAAGCATGACTAAACCCCTCGCATTAATTATGGCTGGCGGTACGGGCGGACATATTTTCCCCGCACAGGCAGTAGCCAAGTCGCTGCATGAAGCCGGTTGGGACATTGCTTGGCTAGGAACCGCAGAAAGAATGGAGGCACGGTTAGTACCACAGTTTGGTTGGCCATTTTATGCTATTCAGGTTTCTGGGCTGCGCGGCAAAGGCCTAGGTAAATTACTGGTTGCACCGGCAATGTTACTGCGCTCTGTTTGGCAAGCGCGCAAACTGATCAAACAATTACAGCCAACGCTGGTGCTTGGCTTTGGTGGTTATGCCAGTGGTCCTGGTGGTTTGGCCGCTTGGTTAGCTGGCGTACCACTGCTTATTCATGAACAAAATGCGGTGGCGGGCAGTACCAATAAACTGTTAGCCAGGCAGGCGAAAAAGGTCATGGTCGCCTTTCCGCAAGCCTTTGCTGGCTCAGCGAAACAGTGTGTCGTTGGTAATCCCGTCCGTCATGAACTGCTAAGTTGCCGAGAAAATCGACCTGCGAATAGCGAGCTGCGCATTTTAGTGATGGGCGGCAGCTTAGGGGCAAAAGCTTTAAATGAACACTTACCTAAGCAGCTTGCCAGCTTAGCCGAGTTAGGTGCCATTAGTATCCGCCATCAAAGTGGTGAGGCGATGTTGGCTGACGTTCAACAGCGTTACCAGCCGTTACAGCAGCAAGGTGTTGCTGTTAGCGTGACTGCATTTATTAATGATATGGCTGAAGCCTATCGCTGGGCAGATGTAGTAATATGTCGTGCTGGCGCGTTGACCGTTAGTGAAGTAGCTGCTGCTGGGGTTGCGGCTATCTTTATCCCTTTGCCGACAGCGATTGACGATCATCAAACCGCCAATGCGCAAAGCCTGAGCTGTCATGACGCTGCGTGGCTGTTGCCACAAGCAGCACTGGTTGAGTCGGGTGTTGTGCCCATTTTGGCGCCAATAGTAAATAATAAAAGTGAACTGCTGCGCCGTGCGACAAATGCACAACAGCGGTCACTGCAGCAGGCTACCGCTCAGGTTGTAGCCTTATGCCGGCAAGTAACAGGACAAGCAGTATGATTACGACACCGCAACAGAAAAAACAAGCAATGCGCCGCGTTGAGCGTATTCATTTTGTCGGCATTGGTGGTGCCGGCATGGGCGGTATCGCCGAAGTGTTATTAAATGAAGGCTATAAAGTAACCGGTTCAGATATTGCGCCAGGTGCAGTGACTGATCGCCTGCGCGGCTTAGGCGCAGAACTGTTTTTCGGACATTATGCTGACAATATCCGCGAAGCCAGTGTGGTCGTGGTTTCCAGCGCGATCAAAGCCGATAATGCTGAAGTCATTGCCGCTCGCGAAGCGCGGATCCCCGTGGTGCGCCGTGCAGAAATGCTCGGTGAGTTAATGCGTTTTCGGCATGGTATTGCTATTGCCGGTACGCACGGCAAAACGACGACAACCAGTTTAATGGCATCAATTTTTGCTGAAGCGGGCGCTGATCCTACTTTTGTGATTGGCGGTTTATTAAACTCTGCAGGATCCAACGCCCGTTTAGGCGCAGGACGCTATTTAATTGCAGAAGCCGATGAAAGCGATGCCTCATTTTTACATTTGCAGCCAATGGCGACGGTGATTACCAATATTGAAGCTGATCATATGGATACCTACCAAGGTGACTTTGAAAAGCTGAAAGCCACCTATTTAGAGTTTTTACATAACCTTCCATTCTATGGCATGGCAGTGGTGTGCTTAGATGATCCAGTATTACGTGAATTAATCCCCAGTATTGGCCGGACCGTGATTACTTACGGCTTTACTGCCGATGCAGATTACGTGATCAGCGACTTTATGCAGCAAGGCACTCGTAGCTTTTTTGTGCTTACCGATCCGCAAGGCAATCAGCGCGAAGTAAGCTTAAATTTGCCAGGCAAGCATAATGCGTTAAACGCCACCGCAGCCTTTGCGTTGGCGCAAGATGAAGGCATTGCCGAACAATCGATCTTATCTGCTCTGAATAAATTTGAAGGTATTGGTCGACGTTTCCAGCAATACGGCGAATTTGACACGGGACGTGGCAAGGTATTATTGATTGATGATTATGGTCATCATCCAACCGAAGTAGCTGCTACCGTGGCAGCAGTTCGTAACGCTTGGCCTGAGCGCCGATTAGTAATGTGTTATCAACCTCATCGATATACCCGCACCCGTGATCTATACGATGATTTTGCCAAGGTATTATCTGAAGTGGATGCGCTAATGCTGTTGGAGGTTTATGCGGCAGGTGAAGCGCCGATAGCCGGAGCCGATAGTCGTAGTTTAGCGCGCTCCATTCGTGCCCGTGGTCAGCTTGAACCTATCTATGTGGCACAACCTAGCGACTTAGCGGCGTGTCTTGCTGAAGTATTGCAAGACGGTGATGTTGTGTTAACCCAAGGTGCAGGTAATATCGGCGGCTTAGTAAAGCAACTGGCTGCCATGCAGCTGGATATTGAACAGTTAAAAGCCACAAGAGGAGTGCGGTAATGCAGCAATTGGGTCGTGTTGCAGTGATGTTTGGTGGCCATTCCGCAGAGCGGGAAGTATCACTTCGCTCTGGGCAAGCCGTGCTGAATACTTTGCTGGACGCGGGGGTTGACGCCTTTGCTTTCGATCCCAAAGTAGAATCGCTTAGTAGCTTAACCGCCGATCGGGTCTTTATTGTGTTGCACGGTCGAGGTGGTGAAGACGGTTCCATGCAAGGCGCGTTGCAAGTCCTAGGCCTGCCCTATACCGGCAGTGGTGTATTGGGCTCAGCCTTGGCGATGGATAAAATTCGGTGTAAGTGGTTGTTCCAAGCTCAAGGCTTGCCAACAGCGCCCTTTTTAGTGGCGCGGCCAACCGATATCGACTATGCCAGCATGTTAGCTGAGTTGGGCGGTAAGGTAATGGTTAAACCTGCTAATGAAGGTTCAAGCATTGGTATGAGTGCTGCCAGCACTGCTGAGGAGCTGGCTGTCGCTATCACAAAAGCGCATCAATATGACCACGAGGTCTTAGTCGAGCGCTGGATTGATGGTCGAGAATTTACGATTGCCATCGTCAATGGTGAGGTGTTGCCCATAGTTGAAATGCGCACCCCGCGGGATTTTTACGATTATGAAGCGAAATATCAAGCTAACAGCACAGAATATTTATGTCCGGCACCGTTAACAGCAGAATTAACCGCGGCCATGCAAACCTCCGCCTTAGCAGCATTTAAGGCTGTTGGCGCCAGTGGTTGGGGGCGTGTTGATTTAATGTTAGACCAACAAGGCAAGCATTATTTGTTAGAGGTCAATACTGTACCGGGCATGACCGAAAAATCGTTAGTACCGATGGCAGCTAAGGCAGCTGGTTACAGCTTTCAGCAACTCGTGCTGGCGATTTTAGGCCAGACAGAGCAAGCCAGAGGCTAAAGTGATAGCGCAACCCGCTGTTCAGTCAACACAAAGCCGTGCTGCTTTTATCAGTGGGGTGGTATTTTTCGGCTTTTCTTTGCTGTTTTTTGCGGTGTTGAGTTGGAAGTTAGTCGAGTGGGTGCAAGATCAGCAAAATGCACCCATCTCAAATGTGAAGTTGTATGGTAATTTCAAGCATTTACAGGCTGCTGAGTTACAACAACGGTTACAAGCAGAGTATGTAGGTAATTTTTTTAGTGTAAACGTGGATCAGGTGCAGCAGTTCCTGCATCAACAATACTGGGTATATCAGGTAGCCGTGCGCAAACAATGGCCTGATACCTTAGTGGTGGTGGTGACTGAGCAGCAACCGGCGGCGATATGGAATGCAGAGCAACTTATTAATAAAAAAGGGGAAGTATTTACTGCCCCATTAGAACAGTTGCAAACAACATTACCGTTATTGCATGGCCCAGAAGGCAGCGAGCAGGATGCCCTGAACATGTTTACTCATATGCAGAAACTGCTGCAGCTGCATGAATTTAGTATAAGCAAAGTCTGGCTGACAGAACGCTTTGCTTGGCGGTTAGAGTTAGCAGATGGTGTGCAATTAAAGCTTGGTCGTGAGGATACCTTAAAGCGTTTACAGCGCTTTATTGAGTTATATCCGACGATGCAACAACATAATGCAGCTGGGATGGCTGAGGTAGATTTACGTTACGACACGGGTATTGCCGTGCGCTATGCAACAGAAACAAAGAGAAAAACATGACTAAGTCGTTAGAGCGGGATTTGATTGTTGGTTTAGATATCGGCACTGCGCAAATAAAAGCAGTGGTCGGTGAAATAACAGCAGACAACCAACTAAGTATTGTTGGTGTAGGTAGCCATGCCTCCCGTGGAATGGATAAAGGCGGTGTAAACGATCTTAATCTGGTGGTGCAGGCGGTACAGCGAGCAATCAATGAAGCCGAATTAATGGCAGATTGTCAGGTGTCTTCTGTTTATCTTGGGATCACCGGTAAACATATACGCTGTCAAAATGAAAGTGGTATGGTGCCGATTAATGATACTGAAGTCACCAGTGAAGATGTTGCCAATGTTATTCATGCCGCAAAGTCAGTGCCTATCTCGGCAGAGCGGCGCATGCTACATGTATTGCCACAAGAGTTTTCTGTGGATATGCAGGAAGGGATAAAAAGTCCGGTAGGTATGTCTGGTGTTCGCATGGAGGCGCGGGCGCATATTATTACTTGTGCCAATGATATGGCCAAAAATATCGAAAAATGTGTCGAGCGCTGTGGGTTACAAGTCGATCAACTGATATTTTCATCGCTAGCTTCTAGCTATGCGGTGTTAACCGATGATGAGAAAGAATTAGGCGTCTGTGTCGTCGATATCGGTGGCGGTACCATTGATATTTCGATTTTTACCAATGGCGCCTTACGCCACACGGCAGTGATTCCCGTTGCAGGTAATCAAGTTACCAGCGATATCGCCAAAATTTTTCGTACGCCACTGAGTCATGCAGAAGATATAAAAGTGCAATATGCCTGTGCCCTGCGCAGCATGGTGGGTAAAGAAGAAAGCATTGAAGTACCAAGTGTGGGTGGCCGCCCCGCTCGGTCTATGTCACGGC
Organism: uncultured Rheinheimera sp.; assembly: GCA_964577005.1. Lineage (GTDB taxonomy): Bacteria > Pseudomonadota > Gammaproteobacteria > Enterobacterales > Alteromonadaceae > Alishewanella. The sequence goes on along the minus strand of CAZNXI010000113.1, from coordinate 401 downwards.
ATACCTTGGCAGAAGTGGTAGAGCCACGTTATCAAGAGTTATTTGAACTGGTACTGGAAGAGATCCGCTCCAGTGGCTTAGAAGAACAAATTGCCGCCGGACTGGTGTTAACTGGCGGCACGGCAAAGATGGAAGGTGCGGTAGAGTTTGCCGAGGATATCTTCCAAATGCCAGTCAGGCTGGGTTATCCCATGCATGTAACCGGTTTGAGAGAATACGTAAATGATCCGGCTTATGCCAGTGTCATTGGTTTGTTACTTTATGGCAAAGACGTGCGCAGCCAGCATAAGGCTGCCGGTCAAAGCCGCGATCCAGTCAGTAGTTTTTTTAAGAAAATTACGAGTTGGTTTAACGGTCAATTTTAAGTAAGCGTAAAAACGGAGAGAGAGCTATGTTTGAGT
>CAZNXI010000112.1:0-9781 GCA_964577005.1 uncultured Rheinheimera sp. | reverse complement strand
ATAATTTATCCACAGGTCTGCGGTACCGGCCAGACCTCAGAGCTCCGGACGGTACCGCAGACCTGTGGATAAAAGAGTGACTATAGTGCTTGTTTTAAAGCGGTAAGGATACGTTGACAGGCATGGCCATCGCCATAGGGATTGTGTGCAAAGCTCATACTGTCGTAGTAGGCTTTATCCTCAAATAAGCGACTCACTTCCTCGACGATTTTCTTGCGGTCAGTACCAACTAACTTAACCGTACCTGCCGCTACCGCTTCTGGTCGTTCTGTCGTATCACGCATCACCAGAACAGGTTTTCCTAGAGAGGGCGCTTCTTCTTGAATCCCACCAGAATCCGTCAACACTAAATAACTTCGGCTCATCAGATAAACAAAGGGTAAGTAATCTTGTGGAGCTATAAGATGTACATTACTGACATGACTAAGCAGGCGATAAACTGGCTCTTTCACATTGGGATTAAGATGCACAGGATAAACAATGTCGCAATCAGGATAAGCTTGCGCAATATCCGCTAGCGCTGCACAAATTTGTTCAAAGCCACCGCCAAAACTTTCGCGACGATGCCCGGTGACTAACACCATTTTGCGCTCGGCTTGGACAAAGGGAAACTGTTGGGCAAATGCTTGGCTAAGCGTAGCATCCTGTTCGATCTTAGCAACAACTTGCAGCAAGGCATCAATCACGGTATTGCCCGTAATCACAATATGCTCAGGGTGGGTATTTTCACGCCGCAGATTCTCAGCAGACATCGCCGTAGGTGCAAAGTGAAAACGTGTTATCGCCCCCGTTAACTTTCGATTCGCTTCCTCTGGCCATGGGCTTAAAATGTTTCCGGTACGCAAACCTGCTTCAACATGACCCACTGGGATTTTTTCATAATAACAGGCCAAGGCGGCAGCAAAAGTCGTACTCGTATCACCATGCACCAATACCACGTCAGGATGAAAATCACGCAGCACAGCTTTGATATTTAATAAAATACTTGTTGTAACATCATAGAGATCCTGACCAGGCTTCATAATGGCTAAATCGTATTCTGGGGTGATCTCAAACAGCTTTAACACTTGATCCAACATTTCACGATGTTGGCCTGTAACACAGACACGACTGTCAAAGGCAGGATCTTGCTTTAAATGATTCACAAGAGGCGCCATTTTAATAGCTTCAGGTCGGGTACCAAACACACTGAGTACTTTAATCATATTTTTCCTTAGGCTTTTTAAACAGCCAAACTAGGATTACCCGAAAAAAATAAGAAAACTGGTTTTTAAACTGGTAAGACCGGTACCGGAGACCTGTGGATAAACTGGTTGGGCCGGTACCGGAGACGTGTGGATATTTTTATTCGACTTCGTCGAGGAAGTCTAGTACGTCATCATCTAAGGTTTCTTCTGGCGCGGGGGGATTACCGTCAAATATTTTAAAGAGTTGACGTTGATAATAGCTTTCTTTGATAAAAGAGTAAGGATCAAGCGAGTTATTTAACATATTTTCGACTTGCATCACTTGCTCACGACCATCAAGCGCAATGATCACTGCTCGCGTTAAGGTTAAAGGGGTGTTTAACAAACCAAGGGGAAAATACAGGTTGTCTACTATACCGCCTGCAGTGCCTCTAATGGTGGTAGGGCCACGTGCAGGTACCATTAAATAGGCACCATCACCTACCCCCCACACCGCCAAGGTTTGGTTAAAGTTTTCATCCGCATTTTCTAAGCCTAAATCAGTAGCAACATCGAAAATGCCTAACACACCCACAGTGCTATTTACCAAAAATCGACCAGCACTGACCGCGGCTTTCTCTGGTTTCGCCTGCAGTAAGCTGTTTAGAAAGCTGGCAGGTTCGCCTAAGTTATCCACGACATTAATTAACCCTTTACGAGCCGGTTTAGGCACAACTGTCATATAACCAACAGTGACAGGCCGCAGAATGTAAGCATCTAGAATATCGTAGTTAAAATCCCAAAGTGAGCGATTCACGCGCTCAAAAGGATCTCTTGGGTCATTATAAACCGGAGTTGGGGTTGCTGGTGAAGACAATGCTTGCTGTTGTGCTACATCAGAACTGGCGCAAGCAGTTAGACTCAGCAGCAGCGCCAGCAAAAAAGTACGTCCAAGTAAGGTTGACATCTTAAGGTTCCAAAGTTAATTCAATGGTTAAAGATTCTTCTACAAAGCGAAGTTGCTCAGACACAACTTCGATATCTTGTGCAGTTCGTTCAACTGTACCTGAAACTGCAATACGTGCAACCACTTCAATAAGATCGCTTTGCGTAAGATCCCAACCAGGTTGCATAGCATCAGCGGTACTCAGCTGGATGGTCAACATACCTGCTTGCATAGGTAAGCGTTTAGCGGCAAGCGGTAAAGGAGAACCTCCAACTGCCCGAGCAAAGACAAACAACGTCGCATCAGGTAAGTCTGCGGCTAACTGCGGGGCAATGTTCAGGTTAATCACAATATTACGCTGAGCAACCAATGATTCTTGGTCAACCATCTCTGGCGCTGAAGGCGCCATCAACGCCGATAAGCGTTCGTTAACTACAACTAACCGTGGATCATCTGCGGCTAAACGACTGGCTAATAGTTGCCAAGCTGAAATAGCTTCCAGCGTATCGCCTCTTTCTTGTGCTATTAACGCCATTAAAGAAACACCGTCAATATTTTCCGGTTCTTGCATTAATACCTTAGCCACACTTTGCCCAGCCTTAGCCAAGTTATAATCACCGCCCAGCATAATCAATGCTTGGCTATAACTGATTAGCAAGGGAGTTCTTTCCGGCATTAATTTCAAGGCGCGTTCAAACGACTCAACAGATTCCTCTAACATCCCTAGCGTCATCCACACACGGCCAAGTAACATCCAAGCCACCGCATCATCGCCTTCTTGGTGCAGTTTGGTACGCAAGGCCAACGAAAAGAGCTGCATATCACGCTCATTCATCGGTTCGCCTTCTCCCAGCAAGGCACGTTGTCCATAACTCGCTAGATTTTCCTGAGCGAGTTCCCAATCTGATAGCTCTTTATAGTGGCCGTTTTGGCTATAGGTTATCGCTACAATCAAGGCAACGAAAACAACTAACCCCAAGTGAAATACCACTTTATGCTTTGGTTGTTGATATTGAACTGCTTTTTGCTCTTGCTCTAAAAATTGCCCTTTTAATTCAGCTGCAGCACTGCTGAAATCGTGTTCAGCTAATTCACCGGCATCACGGGCCAACACCAATAACTGTATACGCTCTTCAAATAATTGTGCTGGTGTTTGATGATTTTCTGCACTAGCTTTACGAGGCCAAAATATAAACAACGCACTCAGTACGAGCATCACTGCTGCGCCGGCAACAATTTGCCAGATCATAACTTTTTACTCCGATAACGTTCGATAATGTGATCAAGCTCACTACTTAATAAGGCTTTTTGCTGAGCGGCGGCTTTAGCGGCATCAGAGGCGTCACTAGTCAGTTCAGCCTCCGCCTCTTCAAAACTTTTACGTCTTCGTAACTGAAATAGAAATAGCGCGACCAACATTAAAACCGGCAGTACCCAAAGCCATATTGTCATCGAATTGACCGGTGGTTTGTAATGCACAAAATTACCATAGCGGTCGATCATATAATCCAGCACTTGCTGACGACTAAAGCCTTGCAAGACTAACTCATGCGTTTTTTCCCGCATATCTACCGCAACCACAGCATTAGAATCTGCAATATTCTGATTTTGACATTGTGGACAACGCAATTCAGCAGTTAACTGAGCATAAATTTGTCTTTGCTGTTCAGATTCAAACTGCAATAGCTCTTTGCTGCTATCGGCTTTCACTACACTGCTCAAACTAAGCAAAAGCAGGCCTAAGATTGCAATACTTGGAAATTTCATGGTTGACCTGCCCATTGTTGATAAATAGGGGCTAACTTACTCCGCCAAACCTGAGGGTTAATATCACCAATATGGTGAGCACGCACTATACCAGTGGCATCAACGATAAAATGCTCGGGTGCCCCGCTGACACCTAAATCCATCGATAAACGGCGTTGCCGATCTAAAATATTAAACTGATAGGGATCACCAAAGGCTTGTAAGCGGCTTTGTACATCGACCTGTAATTTAGCTAAGTCGAATACCTCCCCAAACATTGGATCTTCAGGCAGCACATAATACAGACCAATGATGCGCACACCTTGCTCATTCCGCAACTGACTCATATAACCTAGTTCGGCATTACAGGTCGGACACCAAATACCCCACACATTCAATAAAAAGGCTTCACCTTTTAAATTTTCTGGTGTCCAGAGCTGCTCTGGATGCATTAAATCAGGCAAACTAAATGCAGGTAACGGCTTACCTACCATCACCGCATCCCGTTCACGCGGATCGGAAAACAGGCCACTGAGGAGGAACAGCGATAAGCCTAAAAACAGCACCAAAGGTACATAAAATAAGGCTTTACGCATTAGCAACCTCTCCGCTCAAACGCTGACGCCGATAGCGCTTGTCTAATAAAGCAATCAAGGCACCGATCGACATCAGTAAACCGCCAAGCCAAATCCAGCGCACAAACGGCTTCACATAAACCCGAATGGCCCAAGCGTTACCCGGCAAGGCTTCACCCAGCGAGACATAAAGATCACGGCTTAAACGGGCATGAATTGCCGCTTCGGTCATAATCATGGTTTGAATAATGTATTCGCGTTTTTCAGCATGTAAATGGGTTACATAGGTACCATCGATACGCCGAACATCAATCTCGGCGGCTTCACCACCGTAATTCGGGCCGTTTAGTTTATACACATCCTGCAACTCGAATTCATAACCAGCTAACACCACTCGATCACCAATTTCCATCCGAACATCACGCTCGACACTGTAGGTCAAGGTCATGGCAATACCCACAATCATCACCGCAAAGCCAATGTGCGCAATAGTCATCCCATAGTGCGATGCTTGCAGTTTACCTATACCTTGCGAGATAGAGCCAAACTGTTGCAGGCGTTGGTAAACTTCCATGAGTGCCGATACACCGACCCAAGCGCCTAACAATAAGCCTAACAAGGCTAGATTAGCGGCAACGGTTTGCGTGGCCGCCATGGTGCCTAAGGCTAAAATTAAACTAAAGACGGCAATCATGGCCATGGGTTTTAACAAAGGCGCTGCTTTTTGCTGCTTCCAGCGCACCCAAGGGCCTAGGCCCAGTAATAAGGCGAACGGAATATTTAAGTAGTAGAACATCTGGTTAAAGAAAGGTTCACCGATAGAAATCGAGCCCAAACCTAATTCTTTATGCACTAATGGAAATAAGGTTCCTAATAACACCACCAGCGTAGCGGTTAATAAGAAAACATTATTACCCCAGAGCATCACTTCACGTGAAAAGATTTCATAACGCGCTTGGCTACGCACAGAATGCATCCGGCTAGCATAGAGCAGTAACGAGCCGCCAATCACAATCAATAAGAAAATCAGAAGGAAAACACCGCGCTCAGGATCAGCAGCAAACGAATGCACCGAGACCAATACGCCAGAGCGCACTAAAAATGCTCCTAATAGACTTAAGGAAAACGCCCCTAAGGCTAATAACACCGTCCAAGATTTAAAGGTCCCGCGTTTCTCGGTGACCGCTAAGCTGTGAATCAGTGCCGTGCCGACTAACCATGGCATAAAGGACGCGTTTTCAACCGGATCCCAGAACCACCAACCGCCCCAGCCCAGCTCTTTATAAGCCCACCAACTCCCCAGCATGATACCCAGCGTCAAAAACATCCAAGCGGCTAAGGTCCAAGGTCTAGCCCAACGCGCCCAAGTACTGTCAAATTTACCGCCAATCAGTGCGGCTATAGCAAAAGCAAAAGACACCGCAAATCCAACATAGCCCATGTAAAGCAAAGGCGGATGAATAATCATGCCATAGTCTTGCAATAGCGGGTTGAGATCTCCGCCTTCCACTGCAAAAAACGGTAAAGTACGTTCAAAGGGATTAGACATAAATAATGAAAAGGCAATAAAACCCACATTAATCAGCCCCATGATCCCCAAAATACGCCCCTGCATCAATAAGGGTAAACCTTTTGAGTATTGACCTACGGCTGCTGTCCAAGCGGCCAAAATCATCACCCACATCAACATTGAACCTTCGTGTGAGCCCCATACCGCGGTTAATTTGAAGTACCAAGGCAGCAGTGAACTGGAATTGGTCGCAACATTTAAAACGGTAAAATCATCATGATAAAAGGCCCAGCTGAGGGCACAAAAAGCCAGTAAGGTAAAAACGAACATGCCAATTGCTAAAGGTTTAGCCACTAATAACGCACGTTCGTTTGCTCTAAAACTTCCGACCAGTGGAACTACACCTAAGGCTATAGAGAAGGCAAGAGCAAATGTCAGCGCCAGCTGACCCAATTCAGGGATCATGCTTAGCCTCCGTAACTGTTAGATGAGGTATTTTGCTGTTGTTGCAAGCTGGGCGGTACATGGCGTATACCTTTTACCGCTTCAGCAATTTCTGGCGGTAAATATTCCTCATCATGTTTGGCCAACACTTCGGTCGCCGCTAACACGTTTGCGCTTTTTAGAATGCCTTGCGCCACTATACCCTGCCCCTCACGAAACAAATCAGGCAAGATACCTTCAAATTCCACTGTCGCAATTTCTCCGGAATCATCGGTTAAATCAAAGCGAACTTTCAAACTGGTACTATCGCGTGACACTGAACCCGGTACAACCATGCCACCCAAACGTAATCGCTGCCCCACATCAGGTTTAATTTTTCCGTCACCCAGCCCTTGAATCAACTGCCCTGGCGTATAAAACAGATTGATATTTTGTTGTAAAGCAAACAACATGGCGCCGATAGCACCCGCCATTAAGCTTATGATTAACAATATTGAAAACAGGCGTTTTTTACGTCGTGGTTGCATTAGGTTTGCTGCTCCTGATACTGCTTCACTCTTTGCTCGCGTGCTAATTTAGCAGCCATTTGCTGTTTAAATTGGCGCTGTTGATAAACACTCCAGCCGAGTAAACAAACTAAAAGTAAATAGGTTAAGCCAAAAGACAACCACACAAAAAAACTGTAACTAATGCCATTGGTTGCCATCGCTAAAAAATCGGAAAAACTGGCAAAATAGAATGGAAAAATGCCAAAAAGTTTCTGAGGTAACGCTATATTACCGCTAAAAATCATATGAAAAAACACACTTAATGCTCCGTTCATTTTTTAGCTACCCATTGTTTAACCCAAGGTCTATGCTGTTCATTTTCTAAAATTGCCGTACGTAAGCGATAACAGGCTAAAGCAGCAAGTAATAATTTGTATGATAATAAGCTAACTAGCAACGGCCATAACATACTGGGATCGATGGATGGCTTGCCAAATTTGGTAATAGTGGCACCTTGATGCAGGGTATTCCACCATTCAACTGAGAAGTGAATTATGGGTAGATTTATCACCCCAATGATAGCCAACAGACTGGCGACTTTAGCCCCAGTTTGCCGATCTGAAAAAGCGCCATGTAGGGCAATAACACCGAGATACAAGAATAATAGAATAAGCTGCGAGGTTAAGCGGGCATCCCATACCCACCAAGCGCCCCACATGGGTTTACCCCAGATCATGCCAGTTAACAAGGCGATGGCGGTATACACAGCCCCTATGGGCGCAATAGCCAGCACAGCCCATTGCGCCGTTTTAATTTGCCACACTAAGGCGGTAAAAGCAGCAATAGCCATCGCCATGTAGGCGCCCATCGACATAATAGCGGAAGGGACATGAATGAAAATGATGCGGTAGCTATCACCTTGCTGATAATCAGTCGGCGCAAAGGCCAGCCCCCAAATATTACCCAGCAGCATAGTAAAGATGGCCAAGGCCATCAGCCATGGTGTTAACTTGCCACAAAAATGAAAAAGCGTTTCAGGTTTCGCTAAAGGATCTAACCACTTAAACATATCAGCTCACATTTATTTTTAACGCACTACTTACCGCCATAGGTACCAGTGCTAATGAAAACAATACAATAGCCAGCAGTATCGCCAGTTGCCCAATATATTCCAGCCCCATACTGGCGGCATCAATGGCTGAGCTAGCAAAAATTAACAGCGGAATATACAGCGGTAAAATCAGTAACGCTAGCAAAATGCCGCCTTTATCGGCCGAAACCGTGATCGCTGCGCCCAGCACGCTCAGCAAGCTTAAAACCGGCGTACCCAATAATAATGTGATGGTCATCGCTTGGAAGGATGCTAGCTCCATATTAAACAGTAAAGCTACCACTGGGGATAGTAATACTAAGGGTAAACCGGTGCTTAGCCAATTACTGACAATTTTCGCGAGCACAAAAGATAATAGAGCATGCCGAGTCGCCACTAATTGCTCTACCACCCCATTGCGGTAATCATCTTTGAATAAACGCTCTGCTGCTAATAACACACTGAGTAACGCTGCAATCCAAACAATACCTGGTGCTATTGTACGTAGCATATTAGGCTCTGGCCCAACACCTAGCGGGAAAAGCGTAAGCACAATAATAAAAAACAATACGGGATTGAGCCAATCAGATTTTTGTCTGGCCAGCAGCTTTAATTCACGCTGGAGAAAAGTGCCAAATTTTACCATCGGTAATGGATCTCCAGCGTATGAAGTGAAGAATATTGCATAGTAAGCGGCTGATGAGTGGTTAAAATGATGGCGCCATTTCGTTGTAAATGACGGATAAAGTGCTGCTGTAAATTAGCTATAGCACTCTGATCCAATGCAGTAAAGGGCTCATCCAAAATCCAAATCTGTGCTTTCGTCGCCCAAAGCCTCGCTAACGATACCCGTCGTTGTTGGCCCGCAGAGAGCATTTTACAAGGGATATCTTCCAAGCCAGCTAACCCCAAATGCGCCAACAGCGCATAATCGTCTAAGGGCTCTAGCTCGGAAGCTGCTCGCCAGAACTGCAAATTTTCCAAGGCTGTTAGCTGGTCATGAATACCACTTTGATGGCCAATAAAACACAAATTGGCGGCATACTCTGCTAAATTTAAGTGCAGCGGTTGCGTTAAATAAGCTATTTGCCCTTCGTCTGGTCGGGCTAAACCCGCTAAAATCCGTAGCAATGAGCTTTTACCCGCACCATTTTTGCCTTTAATTTGCAAAAGCTCACCGGGTTTTAACTGCAAAGATAACTGTTCGAACAACACGCGGTCTTGTTTGACGCAACTTAATGCCTCAGCGTTTAACAAGATAGGTGCAGTATCAGCAAAAGGGGATTGTGCTATATTCACGTGCCTCCGACTCTCGACGACGGATAAAATTGGGCGCATAGTAGCACAGCGTGGGTCGATTAAGAATCAGAACTGCAGCGGCACTGTGATCCAGATCAGCTGATTGCAGAAATTGTCGGCAAGTTGGCCTTACAGCACAGTTCAGGTAATTAAAGAGGACACAGAACGCTCATGCAGCCTTTGGAACGTTCACAACCTATTGCCGGTAACGCTGTTATACCGCCAAGGGCTCAAAGCAATATTATGCTTGCAGCGCATCAGCTTTATCCGGCGCAATTAAAACTTGCTGACAAGGGTGATGCCGTATTGTGGTTACAAAATCAAACTGCAGTGCAATCTATCGTCTTAAAAACTCTGCCCCCTATTCCTGCTGCAGTGCCATTACAGTTAAGTTTTAGTGAACGACCAGCGGGTGATCTAAAGGTTCAGGTCAGACAATGGCAGGGCACTGCGCAAGTCGTCGCACTCAGCCCAGCACAAACCCAATTTCTGCAGCAGGCGAATAACCTACCACTAC
>CAZNXI010000111.1:0-9863 GCA_964577005.1 uncultured Rheinheimera sp. | reverse complement strand
CTCTTCAGCCGTCGAGGGGGTACCGCTGGGGGTCTTTTTCAATACAGGTAATTGCATTTGCTCGAACAGAATCTCTTGTAACTGCTTTGGTGAAGCTAGATTGAATTCCTTCCCTGCTGCGGCATAGGCTTGTAGCTCAAGTTCTTTGATTCGCAGACTCAGTTGCTCGCTTTGTTTTGCTAATAAGTGGCTATCGATCAATACCCCATGGCGTTCTATCGTGGATAAGATAGTTATTAGCGGTAGTTCAATATCGGTGAGTACTTGCGCCAGTTTTTCGTCTTGAGACAACTGGGGCCAGAGCGTTTGATGTAGACGCAAGGTGACATCGGCATCTTCTGCCGCATATTCGGCTGCTTTTGCTAGCTCAATTTGATTAAAAGTCAGTTGTTTGGCGCCTTTGCCCGCCAGATCCTCAAAACTAATCGTATTATGCCCGAGGTACTTTAATGCCAGACTATCCATATCGTGACGTCCAGCCGTAGAGTTCAGCACATAGGATTCCAGCATGGTATCAAAGCGCACACCCTGCAAGTTGATCTGATAGCGGGCTAACACGCTTTGATCATACTTCATATTCTGGCCAACTTTGGCCTTGTTGGGGTTTTCCAGCCAAGGTGTAAGTTTGCTTAGAACATGGCTGCGGTCCAGTTGTTCTGGGGCGCCAAGATAGTCATGGGCAACTGGCAGATACCAGGCTTTGCCTGCGGCAGTGGCAAAAGACAGGCCAACCAGTTCGGCTTGCATATAATCCAGACTGGTTGTTTCGGTATCAAAAGCGGTCAGCTCGGCTTGATCTAACTGCGCGAGTAGCGCTTGGAAATCGGCCTCAGTCAGCACAGTTTGGTACTGGCTACGATCAAGAATTTGCCGCACTTCCGCTATTGATGATTCGCTCTCAATACTTTGAACGGCTGCTGCCGGTGCGGCTTCGGTTGCGGATTCATCTGAACTTAGCACCTCTGCCAACCAGCGTTTAAATTCACATTCACGATACAGCTCGGCGAGTGATTGGCGGTCTACCGGTTTAATCGTTAAATCGTCTATCTGGTAAGGTAAAGGCACATCGCATTTAATCGTCGCCAATTGGTAGGAGAGTAGCAGTTGTGCTTTATGTTCGGCTAATTTGGCTGGCATGGTTTTAGCGCCACGAAAGCTTAATGTCGCAACCTGATCAAGCTGTTGGTAAATCTGCTCGATAGAGCCTAGGCCTTGTAATAGCGCGGCGGCAGTTTTTTCACCCACACCAGGCAGACCAGGGATGTTATCTACCTTGTCACCCATTAATGCCAGATAATCGATAATTAATTCAGGGCCTACGCCAAATTTTTCTTGTACCGATGTCGGATCGAGCAAGGTATTGGTCATAGTATTAATCAGCGTAACATGCTGATCAACTAACTGCGCCATGTCTTTATCGCCGGTTGAAATAAGGGTGTGTCGGCCAGCCGCACTGGCCTGACGCGCTAATGTGCCAATAACATCATCAGCCTCAACGCCACTAATACAAAGCAAAGGTAAGCCCATCGCTGCAATAATTTTATGCAAAGGTGCGATTTGGCTGCGCAGATCATCAGGCATCGGCGGTCGATGCGCTTTGTACTCGCTGTACATGTCATTGCGAAAAGTAGGGCCTTTGGCGTCGAAAACGACAGCCATTTGTGTTGGCTTATACTGTTTCAACAAGCTTTTTAGCATGTTCACTACGCCATAAATGGCACCGGTAGCTTCACCTTTTGAATTTGTTAAATGCGGTGGCGAGTGATAGGCGCGAAATAAATACGAAGAACCGTCAACCAAAATTAACGGATTTGTCGGGATATAAACCATGATAATTGTTCCTGCAACGCTTTAACGAATAGCATGCCACAGCTGATGGGTTACAGCTAGCTGAACAAGGTGAGAAAACTTAAGAGGAAGTGGGGGAAAGTTGTGGATAACTTTGTGTAAAACTAATAACTAAGTGCTACTCAATAATATACTGAATAGGTGTGCCGTTTTTTAAGTGTTTGTTTTTTAAAGAGAAAAAGAGGTGACTGCAAGCGCTCTTATTCTTATTTCTTTTCATTGTGTAATGTGGAAAACGCTTTACTGTTCTGCTAGGTGTTATGCTTGAACTGGCAAAAATAATTTCTAGCAGGTCGAACAGATTACCACAATACAAACTTTTGCCCAGTATAAATTTAAAAAAATACCAAAAATTTTGACTACTATTTTTTGTAAACTAAATAGGTACAAGGTAAAAAGAGTCGAGCTTGCTCAGTCAACTTTGCAGGAAAGCTGCTGCAACAATAATCAACTGATCTTCCGTTTTTATCCAGATGCAGGCTATAATGATATGAAAATTTCATGGCTTTCAGTACAGGATCGATAATATGAAAAAATTGACACTAGCAGTAGCACTGTTGCTGACCACCCTCGGCGTAAATGCCAGCGCTGACAAGGATGCTGACGCTATCGCCAAACGTATTGCGCCTGTTGGACAAGTTTATCTAGCGGGTGCAGCACCTGCTGTAGCGGCACAGGCTGCAGGACCGCGCTCTGGTGAGCAGGTATATCAAACGGCGTGTTTTGCTTGCCATGGTACCGGTGCTCTGGATGCGCCTAAACCGCAGTCTGCAGATTGGCAACCAAGAATAGCCCAAGGATTTGATGTTATGCTTAAACACTCTATTGAGGGTATTCGCAACATGCCTGCGATGGGGACTTGTTCAACCTGTTCTGAAGACGAAATTGCCGCAGCTATTCGTTTTATGACTGACGGCGTTTAAGTCTGTTGGTATTAAAAATACCGCGCTTGTCGCGGTGTTTTTATTTTCATTATTGGTACAAACTTATTTTGAAAAGCTATTTAATTCAATGTTTTTTCAGCTAACGCTTCCATGTGCATAAACTTTGTGCATAATAGTTCTTTAGAACTATTGCTCAGATTAGTGTTTTTATCGCAACGGAATAGCGGGATTGAATAATCAACAAACACTCCAACACCTACTTAACCGGGCTGGTAGCAGAATAAGACGTTTGCTAATACTGCTTGATCGTTATAAAGAAGCCTATACCATTCAGGGGGCTTTGCTGCAACTGTCCGAACTCGCCAGTCATATTAGCGATATGGCTGATTTTTATCCTGCCATTCATAAGATGGTTTCGGAGCATTTACACGCTGAAAACTTTTATGTGGTGTTATATGACAGCGCCACTGAGACATTCCGTCTGCAGTATTTTTCTGATGAAAAAGATCAACAGCTGATCATAACCATTCCAAATAGTGCCTTTTCTCGTGGGCTTACTGGCTATGTTGCACGTCAGCAACAGCCATTGTTATGTGATGCTCAACAATTTCAAGATTTAGTGGCCTCTGGTGAAATTGAGGCTCAAGGCTCACCTTCTGCGCACTGGATGGGTATTCCGCTTTGGCGCGCAGATAAGGTGATTGGTGTCATGGCGGTACAGTCTTACGATCACCAATTTGGTTACGATGAGCAGGATCTTAAGTTATTTAGTAATATCGCGGCTCACACCGTAATCGCGTTAGATAGAGTGCGAAGTCGTGAACTATTGGAAGCGACCGTCAAAGAGCGTACGGAGCAGTTATTACAAATTAACGACTCTTTGCAAAAAGAAATTAAAGAACGTAATCACGGCGAGCAATTGCAGGCTGCGCTTTACAAGATTTCTGAACTGACAGCCAGTAGTCAGGATATGCAAACCTTTTATAAAGCGATTCACACCGTGCTCTGTGGTTTGATGCCTGCAGAGAACTGTTATATTGCTTTGCTGGATGCTGAGCAGTCCAAGCTTACTTTCCCTTTTTACATCGATCAGTTTAGCCCCGCTGCTCGCGATAGGCCTTTAGGTCGCGGTTTTACCGAATATGTGATTCGCCGTGCAGAAGCGAGATTAATTAATTCTGAGCAAGCCAATGCGTTAGCTGAACAAGGAGAAATTTGTCGCGGTCTAACCGGTTTAGAGCAATTTGGTAAGCTGTCAAACAGTTGGTTAGGTTCCCCGCTGAAAATTGAGCATAAAGTGATCGGAGTGATTGCGGTGCAATCCTATGAAAGCGATTATCAATATTCAGAACAAGAGCTGTCTATTATGCGCTTTGTATCACAGCATATTGCGGTGGCCATTCAGCGCAAGCTTGCGGCTGAAAAGCAGAAGCTGCATCAGGAAGAGCTAGAGCGTAAAGTTTTTGAAAGTACCCGAGAGTTACGCCAAACCAATTTATTTTTGCGTTTACAGGTGGAAGAGCGGAAGAAAGCGGAACAAAAGCTGTTTTACGATGCTAATCACGATGTATTAACCGGTTTGGCTAACCGACAAATGTTTCTGCAGCAACTCAAGCAACAGTTTGCGTTGAATAAACGCTTACCGCAATCTGGTATGGCACTGTTATTCCTTGATTTAGATCGGTTTAAACTAATCAACGACTCTTTAGGCCATCATATTGGCGATGCTTTTTTAATTGAAAGCAGTAAGCGTTTGCAAAGTGCCGTACGTGAACATGATGTGGCCGCACGCTTTGGTGGTGATGAATTTGTGGTAATGTTGCTTAATTTGCAATCTCAACTAGATGCAGAAGAGATAGCACAGCGTATTATTGATAAGTTTCGCCAGCCGTATCTGTTAGATAGTCATACCGTACAATCGGGTGTCAGTATTGGCATAGCGCCTTATCATGCTGAATATCATCACGCCGACGCGATGTTACGTGATGCCGATGCTGCCATGTACCACGCAAAAGCCTTAGGCCGAGGCCGTTACGTGGTATTTGAACCCAGTATGCGTGATCAAATGCTAAAAGCTTTAAATGCCGATTAGTTTTACGTTCAGGCTAGGTCTTATTTAACATTTGTCTTAGTCTGGCAATATTTGCCAAGCCAGTTTGTTGACGCTGCTCTTCGGTTTTCGGCTGATTGGGTTTTTGCCATTCCAAATCATCTTGCGGCAGTTCCGTTAAAAAGCGGCTTGGCTCTGGCCGAATTACTTCGCCAAACTGGCGGCGCTCTCGGGCATACGTAAAAATGAGTTCGCGCTGTGCTCGGGTAATGCCTACGTAAGCTAAACGCCGCTCTTCTTCGACATTATCTTCATCTATGCTGGTTTGATGCGGCAAAATGCCTTCTTCCATCCCCACCATAAACACAAACGGAAACTCTAAGCCCTTTGACGCATGTAAGGTTAGCAGCTGCACTTGATCGGCGTTATCCTCTTGTTCTTGGCGTTCTAGCATGTCGCGTAAACAGAGTTTACTCACTACCTCTGCTAAGGGCAGAGCCAGTTCATCGTCTTTACCCTCCAGCATCTCGGTGATCCAGCGATACAACTCATTGACGTTTTTTAGGGCCATTTCGGCTGCTTTGGGGCTGTTACTGGTTTCAAATAACCAAGCTTCGTAATGGCTTTGCCGGATTAAATCACGAATGGCTTCTGCGGGTTCCGCTCGTAGCACATTTTCGGCCAATCGGGCTATCCATTCTGCAAATTGCTGCACCGCCTGCAAACCTCTGGCAGGTAAATGATTGGCGAGCTCGGGATGGCAGCAAGCAGCAAATAAGCTGATATGCAGCTGATTGGCTAAGTTACCGACTTTTTCTAAGGTGGCATGGCCAATTTCGCGCCGCGGCACATTGATGATACGTAGTAAGGCGTTATCGTCGTCCTGATTTACCAACAAGCGTAAATAGGCCATGATATCTTTGATTTCGCTGCGGGAAAAAAACGAAGTGCCACCGGAGATCCGATAGGGGATGCGGTTTGTCATCAAAGATTTTTCAAATACCCGGGATTGATGATTGCCTCGATATAAGATGGCATAGTCGCGATAATGGCTGCGATTGGTAAAGCGATGCGAGATAATTTCGGCTACCACTTTTTCTGCTTCGTCTTCTTCGTGTTTACAAGGCAGTACCTTAAGTGGCACGCCATAGCCATTAACACTAAACAGTTTTTTCTCAAACTCGTGAGGGTTATTGGCAATTAAAATATTGGCGGCTTTTAGAATGCGCTCGGCCGAACGGTAATTTTGTTCCAGTTTGATCACGTTAAGCTCGGGGAAATCTTTTTTCAGTAATACTAAATTTTGCGGCCGTGCACCACGCCAAGAATAAATCGATTGATCGTCGTCACCAACTACCGTAAAACGACGCCGCTCGCCAACCAGCCATTTTACTAATTCATATTGGCTGGTATTGGTGTCTTGATACTCATCCACCAGTAAATAACGAATTTTTTGCTGCCAGCGCTCTCGGGTATCACTGTTGTGTTGAAACAGTAAGGTTGGCAGCATAATCAGGTCGTCAAAATCAAACGCATTACACGCTTTTAGCATATTGCTGTATTGCTGATAGTAGTTGGCTAGGCTAATACTGTCGGCATCCTGAGCTTGCTGCAAGGCTAAGGCTGGTAGCGTAAGGTCGTTTTTCCAGCTGGAGATTTTACTTTGCAGAGCTTTAAGTAAGTCTTTATCGCCGTTGTAGTCGTTTTCCGTGAGTTGCTTTAGCAGCCCCATACTATCTTGATCGTCAAATAAGCTAAAGTTAGCTTTATATCCCAGCTGGCGGTATTCTTTTTTTAGAATATCTAGCCCCAAGGTGTGGAAAGTAGATATTGTCAGGCCGCGCGTAGCCGTTTTAGGTAACTGCGAATTAATTCGTTCGCGCATTTCACGAGCGGCTTTATTGGTGAAGGTCACTGCGGCAATATGTCGTGCCGGCATTTCGCATTGCTGAATCAGATAAGCAATTTTATTAATAATCACCCGAGTTTTACCGCTACCGGCACCTGCCAGCACGAGGCATGGTCCGGAGATAAATTTTACTGCTGCGTCTTGTTGGGGATTTAACTTCATGCACTCACCTTTACACTTGGGCGGGTATTGTAACGAAATTTAGCATTAAATAGCATTGGCGATTGCAGATTTGGCGGTAGAATAGCGGTAAGGTATGAGTTTAGGCTCATAGAATGCTTAGGTGCTACAGGAGAGTAAGATGATCGATCCCAAGAAAATTGAAGAAATTGCAAAGCAAATTGGTAATGTCATCCCGCCTCAGGTTAGGCAGTTTGCTGATGACGTTGAAGCCAAAGTAAAACAAGTATTACAAGCTAAACTGGCTGATTTAGATTTTGTCAGTCGAGAGGAGTTTGATGTACAACGTCAGGTATTGTTGCGTACTCGGGAAAAAGTTGAACAGATGGAACAGCAATTGGCAGCCATCTTAGCCGAGAAAGCGCCACAGCATGCGCCATTACAGCATTTTGATGCTAACGATTTGCCGTCGTCTGATCAGAAGTAGGTCAGTTAGTCGCTCTCGTGCTTGATATAACAACAAAGTCAGCATAATGCTGACTTTGTTTATTCGTGAGTAGCCTGTAGCTGCGTTATTATTTAGGCTGTGCTATTTTTAGAATTTCTGTTAATCCGGCAACGGCGCCGCCAATATTGGCTAATTCAGCAGGTACGATCATTGTATTGTTGGTTTTGGCCAGGTTGCCAAATTCTTTAACGTATTGCTCAGCAACGCGCAAACTAACCGCTTCCTGACCACCAGGATGGTTAATGGCCTCGGCTATTTGCCGAATGCCTTCTGCGGTGGCGATAGCGATTAACTCTATTTCGCGCGCGCGACCTTCCGCTTCGTTAATTTGCCGCATTTTGTCACCTTCAGACAGGTTAATCACTTCCTGCTTTTGACCTTCAGAAACGTTAATCATGGCCTGACGTTCACCTTCAGACTTAGCTATGGCCGCGCGCCGCTCACGCTCAGCGCGCATTTGTTGCTCTAACGCATCTTTTATACTTAGCGGTAATTCAATATCAGCGATTTCGTAGCGCAGAACTTTTACGCCCCATGGCGCGGCAGCTTCATCTAGCGCTTTAACCACTTCTTCGTTAATTTTTGCCCGCTCTTCAAAGGTTTTATCTAAATCAGTTTGACCGATCACTGAGCGCATGGTGGTTTGCGCTAATTGCGCGGCGGCATAGCGGTAATTGTTAATGCCATAACTGGCTTTATGTGGGTCAATTACCTGAATATACAAAATACCGTCAATCCCCACCTGAATGTTGTCTTTAGTGACACAGGTTTGGCGTTGCACATCTATCACTTCTTCTTTTAAGGTGTGGATATAGGCCACTTTGTCGATAAAAGGGATAAGAATATGAAATCCCGAGTCGAGTGTGCGGGAATATTTACCTAAGCGTTCAATCACATAGTTACTTCGTTGCGGTACGACGCGTGCTGATTTGAAAATGGTAATAACAACGGCTAGTGCAAAACCGAACGTTAAAATGGTTTGAATATCCAATGTTTCCATGTTGAGTCCCTCTATAATTAATTATTCTTACTGAGTTTCACGGCTAACGACTAATAGAATACCTTGATTTGCCATTACCCGAGCCACTTCGCCAGCTTTTAGTTCATCGTTTGATTGTGCATCCCATTGCACGCCATTCAGTAATACTCGGCCTTGTCCCTGTTGAAAATCAGTGAGCACTGTAACTCTATCACCAATATCTTGGCGCAGGGTGCTGGGGTGCTCGTTGCTGTCTGCCGTATAACCGACAAACCAACTTTTAAAGCGACCACGCGCAGAAAAGAGTAACACTAAACTGATCACGCCAAACACCGTGTACTGCGCGCTGGCGGATTCAATTAAGCCTAAATGCATTAGTATACCGACGATAATAGCCGCTATCCCTAGAAAAACCGCAACGATACTGGTTGCCAGTAGTTCGGTTAAAATCAGCACAATACCGACGATGATCCAAATCATTGCTATGCTCAAAAACACCTCCACTCTCTTTAAGCCAATGTGACTAGTTTAGCGGCAATAGTCGACATAAATAACCATTAATTTACAATAAATGTAAGTAAATGTAATTTACTGATTTGCCAAGTGCGAGTCTAGAATTTGCAAAAAACTCAGTACGGTTTCAACTACTTGGTGATAAAAAGCTACATCGACTTTGTCGGCCGTATCACGTGGTGTATGGTAATCATCATGGTCGGCCACACCAAAGTACATAAAAGGCACACCCTGTTTATGGAAAACACCATGGTCTGAGCTGAGCGTCCAATCCTGCGTATTGCCAGCCAGATACCAAGGACGATCATGTGCAGGTAACAGTTTTACTGCGCTTTGTGGTTGCAACTGATCTATAAGCGGTAATAGCCAAGGGTGGTGGTAAGTACCTACGGCGAATAACAGTTGGTGAGTATCACGGCTTAGCATATCGATATTGATATTAAAGGCCAGCTGCTCAGGCTGCAATAAACCGGTGCGGAACAGCGCTACCGCACCTTGTAAACCTTTTTCTTCACTATCCAATGCCACAAATAAGATGGGATGTTGTAAAGGATTTTGCTTGAAATAGCGTGCCAGTTCCAACATTGCCGCTACGCCAGAAGCGTTATCATCGGCGCCATAAAAAATGGTATCGCCATGCATCCCCAAATGATCATAATGTGCAGTAAGTATTAAAGGCTTTAAGCTGGGTACTGTACCAGGTAGCAATCCCAGCACATTTGCAGCATTGTCAACGCCTGGAATAGTCGGGTTTCTGCCTCTTAACCAACGACTGAAAGAAAAATGTTCTTTCACACTATAAGGATGGAAAAACCCTTCGGTACCCGCTGGGGTTAAACCAATATCGGCAAATTGTGCGGCAATCCACTCTCTTGCAGCAATACCGCCTAGCGTACCTGGCGCACGACCCTGGCGCTCGGCATCGGCAAGCCAGCGTAAGTCAGCCATCAATTGTTCGCTATCTATGCGCTGTAAGCTCGCAGGGGCAACCTGAGTCGGCGTGATAAGCCTGATACGCTCGGCTTCTAATTCGGTTAGTTGGGCGAGCCACA
>CAZNXI010000110.1:5770-9892 GCA_964577005.1 uncultured Rheinheimera sp. | reverse complement strand
GTGGTCATGTTGATTTAACCGTATTGGGTGCTTTTGAAGTAGATCAAAACGGCAATATCGCCAGTTGGATGATCCCAGGAAAACTGGTTAAGGGCATGGGCGGTGCCATGGATTTAGTGGCCGGTGCGCAAAATATTATTGTCACCATGACCCACGCTGATAAATATGGCAATAGTAAATTGTTAGAAAGCTGTACCCTGCCCTTAACCGGCGTGGGCTGCGTGAAGAAAATTGTCACCGATTTAGCGGTGTTAGAAGTGCGTGATGGCGCTTTTCATTTGTTAGAACGTGCCCCTGGCATTTCTGTTGAAGAAATTCAGCAAAAAACCGCCGGTAAACTGATTGTTAGCGGTGATATCCCTGAAATGAAGTTTGCTTAACAGCCTAGGCTACTGAGCTCCTCTAATCAAAGGCGCCTTGGGCGCCTTTGTTATTTAAACTTTGTGTTGTTTGCGCAGG
Source organism: uncultured Rheinheimera sp. (assembly GCA_964577005.1). Classification (GTDB taxonomy): domain Bacteria; phylum Pseudomonadota; class Gammaproteobacteria; order Enterobacterales; family Alteromonadaceae; genus Alishewanella. The sequence goes on along the minus strand of CAZNXI010000110.1, from coordinate 9,433 downwards.
AAAACGCGATAGATAACGCTCAGCTTGCTTGTATAACAAGGCTAATTTCGCCAATATGCTAATAAAATTATACTATTAGTAGGAGTGTCATTTATGTTCCGTTTAACCGCAATTGCGACCTTATTGCTGGCCAGCACCACAGCCTTTGGCGACCAATTCACCATCAAAGCCAGCTCGTCAGTTGCCAGCGAGGCTGATACCCTAGTGTTGTTAGTGAGCCCAGATAAACTGAATGCCAATCCGCAGCTAGAAGCCATAACTGCACAAGAAAACTTTAAAGCTGGGCATGGCAGTACCCTTACTTGGCTTGCGCCCGCTTCGCCTTATAGCCAATATCAACGCGTGGTGTTACTCGGTACTGGCGACACTGAAAAACTCACACCATACCAAGCCAGTTTATTAGGTGCTACGGCTGCCAGAACACTTAAAGGCTCTGCCGCTAGCACTATTCAATTAGATGCGTCTCTAATCAATGCCCCATTTAACCAGACGGAGTTGTTAGCGCAATTAAGCCATGGTGTAGATTTAGCCAGTTACACCTTTACCCGTTATCATTCCGATAAAAAGCCTGTAACGGTTCGTAATCTGCACTTATTAAGCAACGAACAAATTGCTGCAGAGCAGCGTTTAGCCCAGCTAACCGCCTTAAGTGAAGGCGTAACATTAGCGCGCGATCTTACCAACGAACCAGCGAGTGGTATTTACCCCGAAACCTTTGCCAAACAAGCCCTAGAGTTGCGCAAGTTAGGCGCTAAAGTTACGGTAATGGATGAGAAAGCACTGCAAAAAGCGGGTTTAGGCGCTATTTTAGCGGTAGGTCGTGGCAGTGCCCGCCCACCGCGTATGGTGATTGTGCAATGGGAAGGTAGCAAGCAACAGCCTCTGGCAATTGTTGGTAAAGGAGTTACTTTTGATACCGGCGGCTATAATTTAAAAACCCAAGCGGATTCTATTCTAAGAATGACCAGCGATATGGCAGGTGCTGCCGCTGTTTTGGGCACTATGCATACGCTGGCTAAACAAAAAGCGCCGGTAAATGTGGTGGCGTTAATTCCACTTGCTGAAAATATGATCTCTGACCGCGCTTACTTGCCAGGTGATGTGGTAACTGCTGGTAATGGTAAAACCATTGAAATTATTAACACTGACGCTGAAGGCCGTATGTTGCTGGCTGATGCCTTATGGTATGCCGAGCAAAACTTTAAGCCGCGGGCTATTGTCGATATTGCTACCTTAACAGGTGCTAAAGTCGGTGCGGTTGGCAGTTATTATGCGGGTTTATTTAGTAAAGATGAGACCTTGATCACGCAACTTAATAAAGCTGGCGAGACTGTTAATGAAAAACTCTGGCGTTTACCGTTAAGCGATGAAATGTTACCCGAGCTAAAAAGTCGTATTGCAGATCTACGTAATACCGGCCGCAGCACGGGTGCTTCGACAGCGGCGCTGTTCTTAACACAATTCGTTAAAGATACCCCCTTCGCGCATTTAGATATTGCGGGTAATGCCTTAAGCAGTAGCGATAAAGGCCTAGATACCGAAGGTGGCACGGGCTTTGGGGTGCGTTTACTGACTGAGTGGGTATTAACTGCTGAGTAAAGCGCGTTGCACTAATCTTTAATCTGCGGTTACTCGACTTTAAGCAGCTTAAAGTCCGGTGCATCCGGTGGCTAAACGCGCCGTACAACTTTGCCGAGGGACGCCGTGAACCCATCCATGGGGGCTCCTGTTTTTCATCCATGAAAAACACGCCCTCGGTCAAAGTGTACTATACGTTTACCACCTCGTTATGTTTTTGTATAACCGAGAAAAGCAACACTCAAGATTCTTGGGTATACCTTTAAATGTTTTACGATTCAAAACATGAACTTGCTATTACAATATTAACGAGTTAGGTAAAAACACCTATACAGCCAGGCGGCGAGCCGATATTGCTAAACAAAGCGTCTTTCGCATGGATGCGAAAGAGGAGCCCCCATGGATGGGTTCACGGCGTCTTTGTGTGCAATATCGGCTGCAAGCAGCCTGGCGATTCGGTTAATACGATCTCCTCAAAGCCGGTGGGGCAAATTAATATGCGGTTAAAAGTGCTGCTTAAATCTATATGCCAAAACAAAAAACCGCGCTCAAAGGCGCGGTTTTTCAAATCAAGCTAAGGCTTAAACTTTCTTAAACAAAATAGAGCCGTTAGTACCACCAAAACCAAAAGAATTACACAGTGCATACTCTAACTTAGCCTGACGCGCCTCATGTGGCACATAGTCTAAATCACAGCCTTCACTTGGGTTTTCCAGGTTAATGGTTGGCGTCACCACCTGATCTTGCAGTGATAACACGGTAATAATGGACTCAACCGACCCTGCAGCACCTAACAAATGGCCAATCATCGATTTAGACGAACTCACCATTAGCTTATCTAAGTTACTTGCAAAAACCGTTTTCACTGCCATCGTCTCAGCGATATCGCCGGCGGGGGTCGATGTCCCATGGGCGTTGATATACTGCACCTGATCGGCATTTACTGCCGCATCATTTAAGGCATTTTGCATCGCACGTGCAGCGCCTGCCCCGTTTTCTGGTGGCGACGTCATATGATACGCATCACCACTCATCCCAAAACCGACTAACTCAGCATAAATTTTGGCACCACGGGCTTTGGCGTGTTCGTACTCTTCTAGTACCATCACACCAGCACCGTCACCTAACACGAAACCATCGCGATCGCGATCCCATGGCCGACTCGCTTGCTGTGGTGCCTCATTACGTGTAGATAAAGCGCGGGCCGCACCGAAGCCGCCCATGCCAAGCTCAGTAGAGGCTTTTTCTGCACCACCTGCCACCATCACATCGGCATCGCCATAAGCGATCATTCGTGCGGCCTGACCGATATTGTGTACGCCCGTAGTACAAGCCGTAACGATACTGATATTTGGACCTTGCAAGCCAAGCATAATCGACAGCTGACCCGCGATCATATTGATAATGGTAGAAGGCACAAAGAAGGGGGATAAGCGCTTAGGGCCACTGTTAATCAGCTTAGTATGGTTTTCTTCTATCAGGCCAAGACCGCCGATACCAGAGCCTATCGCAGCACCGATACGGTGCGCATTTTGCTCGGTAACTTCCAGGCCGGAGTCACGAAAGGCCTGTAGTGCAGCAGCAACACCGTATTGGATAAATAAATCCATTTTTTTGGCGTCTTTGGCTGGGAAATACGGCTCTACATCAAAGTCTTTGACTAAACCGGCAAATTTAGTTGTATAAGCACTAGTATCAAAATGCTCAATTAAGCTGATGCCACTTTTGGCTTGTTGCAAGCCTTGCCAGCTACTGGCGACATCATTGCCTAACGGCGTTAACATACCTAAACCTGTTACCACTACACGACGTTTTGCCACCGTGTCCTCCGTTAATACCTGTTTTTCTGATTCTTAAAACGAAAACGGGTAGCTGCGCTACCCGTTTTGCAAGCTTTCAGCTTATTCAGCGTGGGCTTTGATATAATCGATGGCTGATTGCACCGTAGTGATTTTTTCAGCTTCTTCGTCAGGAATTTCGGTATCGAATTCTTCTTCTAACGCCATTACTAACTCTACAGTGTCCAGCGAGTCTGCACCTAAGTCATCAACAAAAGACGCTTCGTTTTTCACTTCGTCTTCTTTA
>CAZNXI010000110.1:0-5760 GCA_964577005.1 uncultured Rheinheimera sp. | reverse complement strand
TTCGATGTTGCTCATCTTTTCTTCCTTTTTCTCATGTAAATCGCAACAATTCGTGCAATTTGGTGTGGCGCTAGTTTATGCGTAAGCTCAGGTTGTTGCAAGCAATGCGCTAAGCATTTTTTGCTGGTCTAACCTGATTTGCTTACACCATATACATTCCGCCGTTTACGTGAACTGTTTCGCCGGTAATATAAGCGGCTTGATTTGAAGCCAAAAATGCTACCGTTGCCGCAATTTCTTCTGGCTGCCCTAAACGATTGGCAGGCACTTGCGAGAAAATAGCGGTTTTTTGTTCTTCAGACAACTCTTTCGTCATGTCCGTATCAATAAAACCTGGCGCAATAGCATTCACCGTAATGCCGCGTGATGCAACTTCTTTTGCTAAGGATTTGGTGAAGCCTAACACACCGGCTTTCGCTGCGGCATAGTTCGTTTGTCCGGCATTACCCATAGAGCCCACAACCGAGCCAATGGTAATAATACGGCCAAAACGCTTTTTCATCATGCTGCGTAATACGGCTTTACTTAACCTAAATACCGAGGTCAAGTTGGTCTGCATAATATCAAACCATTCTTCATCTTTCATCCGCATTAATAAGTTGTCGCGGGTAATGCCCGCATTATTAACCAGAATATCGATATCGCCAAACTGATTTTTTATTTGTTCTAAACATTGTTCAACGGATTGCGCATCGGTGACATTAAGCACCAAGCCTGCGCCCTGCTCACCCAAATAATCACTGATGGCTTGCGCTCCCGCAGCACTGGTCGCAGTACCAACTACCTTTGCACCTAAGGCCGCTAATTGTTGCGCAATGGCTTTACCAATGCCACGAGTGGCACCGGTTACCAGTGCAACCTTACCTTCTAAACTGATAAAATTATTCATAGTTAAACCTTATTCTACTGCTAATGCCGCTTGCAGCGACGCTTCATCGTTGACTGAACTGGTAGCAAGATTTTTATCGATGCGTTTAATTAAACCGCTTAATACTTTACCTGCGCCTAACTCAAGGACTTGTGTTACGCCTTGGGCAGCTAAGTATTCGATAGTTTCAGTCCAACGCACGGGGCTATATAATTGACGGATTAACGCGTCTTTAACAGCCTCTGCCGTATCAGCACGTTGTACATCAACATTATTGATCACAGGGATGACAGCAGTATTAAAATCAAGCGCAGCAAGATCAGCGGCTAGCTGTTCGGCAGCGGGACGCATTAACGCACAATGTGATGGCACGCTGACCGGCAGTGGCAAGGCACGTTTCGCGCCCGCCGCTTTACAAGCTTCACCCGCGCGCTCAACCGCGGCTTTATGACCGGCAATCACCACTTGACCTGGCGAGTTATAGTTAACAGGCGACACGACCTCAGCTTGTGCCGCCTCGGCACAGGCCTTAGCAATAGCCGCATCATCTAAACCAATAATAGCCGACATGGCGCCGACACCCGCAGGCACGGCTTGTTGCATATACTGGCCACGTTTTTCTACCAGTTTTACAGCATCCGCCAATGACAACACACCAGCACACACTAACGCAGAATATTCACCTAACGAATGCCCTGCTAAATAGGCGGGTGCGGTACCATGTTGTTGCTGCCATAAACGCCATACGGCAACCGAGGCCGTTAATAAAGCCGGTTGCGTACGATGGGTTTCATTTAAATCAGCTTCTGGGCCATTGGCAACTAATGCCCATAAATCATAACCTAAAGCAGCTGAAGCCTCAGTAAAAGCTTCTTGGACGACTGGATAAGCGGTATAAAGCTCACTAAGCATACCAACACTTTGTGAACCCTGGCCGGGGAAAACGATTGCAAGTTTGTTATTCATAATTGTCCTGCAAAATTAGTAACGAATTAAGGCTGATGCCCAGGCAAAACCACCGCCAAAGGCTTCTAATAGTAACGTCTGACCACGTTGTATGCGACCATCCCGCACCGCTTCATCTAGCGCTGTGGGCACGGTTGCCGCTGAAGTATTGCCATAGCGATCTAAGTTGATCACCACTTGGTCCATCGACATATCTAATTTACGGGCCACAGCAGCTATAATCCGTAAATTAGCCTGATGCGGCACCAGCCAATCGATCTGGGATTTGTCCATATTATTGGCAGCTAACGTTATTTCTACCACTTCGGATAACTTGGTAACGGCCACTTTGAACACATCATTGCCCTTCATGCTGCCCCAAGAATTGTGCACCGAATCGACATCGCCACGGATCGGGTTATCAACATAAAGGAGTTCTGAATATTTACCATCAGCATGAATATGCGTCGATAAGATGCCTGGCTCTTCGGAAGCTTCCAGTAACACCGCACCAGCAGCATCACCAAATAAGATCACCATAGAACGGTCTTCTGGGCTAATCAGTTGCGATAGGCAATCCGAACCAATAACCAAAATGCGTTTCGCCATGCCACTTTTGATATATTGATCGGCTACGCTTAAGCCGTAACAAAAACCGGCGCAAGCCGCGGCGATATCAAAGGCTGGGATGGGGCGAATATCAAGTTCACGTTGAATCTCGCAAGCCGAGCTAGGTAAAGCACGTGCTGCGCTGGTGGTAGCACAAATAATTAAGTCAATACTGTTTTTATCGATACCGGCAGCTTCGATTGCTTGCCTTGCTGCCGCGGCGCCCATCGTGGCAACCGATTCATCTTTACCAATGATTCGACGCTCTTTAATGCCAGTACGTTCGATAATCCATTCGTCTGTGGTTTCTACCATAGACTCTAAGTCCGCATTGGTGCGAACTGTTGCCGGGAAATAGCTCCCAGTGCCAATAATTCTTGAGTACATGCTACCCTATGCTTTATCAATAAGAACCTGTTCCAACCGATCTTTTATTTTAGTAGGCACTTGGCGTTCAACCTCGCGCACTGCTTGTCGGATGGCACTTAAAAATGCGTCTTTTGTCGCATTTCCATGACTTTTCACTACAATTCCGCGCAATCCTATCAGACTTGCCCCATTATAGTGGTCGGGGTTCATTCCCTGATAAAGACTTTTTATCACTGGTTTGAATAGCCAGCTTAATAAAGCAGCAATTGGCCGCTGTTTTAAACTTTGTTGCGCGCGCTTTAAAATCAGCTTGGCAACGCCTTCACAGGTTTTCAATGCCACATTACCCACAAAGCCATCGCACACTATAACATCCGCTTTCCCCGAAAAGATGTCGTTTCCTTCGATATAGCCGATGTAATTAAGTTCATTACACTGATTAAGTAACTGAGAAGCGCGTTTGATTTGATCTGAGCCTTTAATCTCTTCTTCACCCATATTCAGTAACGCCACCTTGGGCGCTTTGATGCCCATCACTTCTTCGGCCATCACTGCGCCCATCATGGCAAACTGAAATAAGGTATCAGCATCACAATTTACCGTTGCACCTAAATCCAGCATGTATACGGGTTTACCATTACAGCTAGGCAAAGCGCCCACTAATGCTGGCCGCTCCACCCCGTTTAGCATTTTTAATACGTAGTGCGCCATGGCAATTAAGGCACCGGTATTCCCCGCTGAGACGCAGGCTTGCACCTGATTTTGTTCAACTAAATCTAAAGCATGGCGCATGGAGGAATGGCGTTTATTACGAAGGGCGACTGCGGGTTTATCTGACATTAACACCTGATCTTCGCTGTGCACAAAACATAAGCGAGGATGGACAATCACGCCGGCGTTAGACAATAATTGTTCTAATAAGGGTTTGTCACCACAGAGGGTAAGATAAAGCTGAGGAAATTCTTGTAACGCTGCTATTGCTGCAGGAATAGTAGATTGGGGGCCATAATCGCCCCCCATCATATCTAAAGCTAAGGTTAGCTTTAGTGGTTGCACTGTCTTACCGGTAAGGATAAGTGCAGCCGAAATTACTTAACTTTACGGCCTTTGTAAAAACCATCGGCAGTAATATGGTGACGACGGTGCGTTTCACCAGTAGTTGAGTCAACTGACAGCGTAGGGCCAGTTAACGCATCATGTGAACGGCGCATGTCACGACGTGCACGAGATTTTTTGTTTTGCTGAACAGCCATTGTATTTCTCCTAAATCACTTTTTTTTCAATTCTTGCAGTATGGCGAACGGATTAGGCTTTTCTGGTTCTGGACCGATGTCACCGAAACTCATGTCTGTAGGATCAACTTTGCAGTCAGCTACTTCATGCATCGGAAACAGTGGTAAAGTCAGGATTAGCTCATCCTCTATCAACTGCCGTAAATTAATTTCGCCGTGCTCGTCTCGCTCGACCACGTCGTAGCGCTCAGGAATCAACTCCAAAGCCGCGTCATCATCTCCTTTAACCGGAGTGTATGCAAAACTGCAGTCAAGTGTTAGCGGCATGGCTTCACCACAACGTTCACACTTTACACTTACCGCACAAGTTGCAGTGCCAGAAAGCACCGTTAACCCCTGCTGGTCAGTTCCGCATTCAATTCTGACTGTTACATCGTCTTCGTAACACAACAACCCTTCTGTTAAGCGGGTTAAGGTGTTAAGAGGCACTATGCCGGCATAGTTAGACCGTTTTTGCGCCGCTTTGACCGGATCAAGCGTAACAGGTATTTTCAATTTTTGCATAAGGCGCGCATCATATAGAAGCAGCCCTTTGCTGTCAAAGGGTTCTGCAGGGTTTTTAACATTTTTCTCGCAACAAGCGCAAGGCACAATAAAGCGCGGTATTATAGTGTGCCTCGACCTCGTAATAAAAGGAGTATTTTGTGCCTAGCCACCCGTCGCTACCCTTGTATTTAGCTTCTACCTCAGTTTATAGGCAACGTTTGCTGCAAAAACTCACGCATGACTTCATAGCGATGCGGCCTGATACCGATGAAACGCCCTTACCGGCAGAAAGCGCTACAGCCTTAGTGCAACGCTTAGCTGCGGCTAAAGCACAAAGCGTGGCAGCGACATTGCGTTCAGGTTTAGTGATAGGCTCAGATCAAGTGGCTGTTTTTCAAAACTCTCTTTTAGGTAAACCCCATACTGTCAGTAATGCAAAAGCGCAACTCACGCTATTTAGTGGTCAAGCAGTCACTTTTTTAACCGGTTTATCACTGCTTAACGTTGCTTCTGGCAATTTGCAAACCGTGGTTGAACCCTTTACCGTTCATTTTCGCGAGTTAACTGAGCCCGAAATTACCGCTTATATTGAGCGTGAGCAGCCACTAGATTGTGCGGGTAGTTTTAAAAGTGAGGGCCTGGGCATTAGCTTATTTCGAAAATTAGAAGGCGATGATCCCAATAGCCTAATTGGCTTACCTCTGATCAGGCTATTGGCTTTACTGCGCAACGAAGGCGTAAACTTGTTACTTAATCCTTAAAACAGGACAGCAGGCAAGTCAGCTAGACGGTCAATCACGGCTAAGGGCGCATATTGACGCAAGATCGCAGGAGCATGCGCGCCATGACTGATCCCGACGCGCGGCATGGCAATCGCTTGTGCCATTTTTAGGTCATGGCTGGTGTCTCCAACCATGACCGCTTCATGTGCTTTTACGCCCAGCTCAGTGATAATTTGCTGCAGCATATCTGGATGAGGCTTAGAGTGGGCTTCGTCCGCACAGCGTGTGGTGGCAAAATAACGGGCTAAATCCGTTTGCGCAAAAATACGATCTAACCCCTTACGCGCTTTACCCGTTGCCACAGCCAACAAAATATTCTGCTCAACCAGCTGCTGAAATAAGGTCTCTGCCCCCTCAAACATTGGGGTAGGCGTTGTATCATGTAATACGTACTGATCGCGGTAATGCT